>NZ_VWVQ01000109.1:0-558 GCF_015712745.1 Bacillus sp. SRB3LM | reverse complement strand
CACCCGTTCCCATACCGAACACGGAAGTTAAGCTCTCTAGCGCCGATGGTAGTTGGGACCTTGTCCCTGTGAGAGTAGGACGTTGCCAGGCAATATTATTCCGCAGTAGCTCAGCGGTAGAGCTATCGGCTGTTAACCGATCGGTCGTAGGTTCGATTCCTACCTGCGGAGCCATTGGAGAGCTGTCCGAGTTGGCCGAAGGAGCACGATTGGAAATCGTGTATACGTCACAAGCGTATCAAGGGTTCGAATCCCTTGCTCTCCGCCATAGGATTTATAATATTTGGCCCGTTGGTCAAGTGGTTAAGACACCGCCCTTTCACGGCGGTAACACGGGTTCGAATCCCGTACGGGTCACCACTTTGGAGGATTAGCTCAGCTGGGAGAGCACCTGCCTTACAAGCAGGGGGTCGGCGGTTCGATCCCGTCATCCTCCACCATATAAATTTTATATAAATAGTATTATCGCGGGGTGGAGCAGCACGGTAGCTCGTCGGGCTCATAACCCGAAGGTCGCAGGTTCAAATCCTGTCCCCGCAACCAAATGGTCCCGTGGTG
>NZ_VWVQ01000001.1:0-2051 GCF_015712745.1 Bacillus sp. SRB3LM | reverse complement strand
TAAGGAATAATGGATTGTTCTTGTAATGAATTCATAAAATACCCCCCTATAAAAATGGATTTGATATAGCATACTCTCTTTTCGAGACGGTGAAAAAACTCAGAGCTTTATATGTTTTATTGGTATTATAAACTATATTTTTTGTGTAAATGGAATGTTTTGGGTTGTTATCACCATTTTAAGATATACGTGAAATACTCTGTTTATTCCTGTAACTTTCTTTTTTATACAAAAAAGAAAATCTACAATATTTTCTGTAATCTGATGAAAATGTTCGAAAGATGTAATTATCTTTATAGAAATGTAAAAAAGGGAGCGCGCTACGGGATGGCTCTACACGTTTATTCCCTCATCTTTCAGTCCTTCCTACATTAAAAAAGAAAATCTACCTATTAATTTCCAAAGAAATGGATTTGTTGGATATGGATTCAAACGAATAAGGTTCTTCAAAAGAATCAAAATCTTGCAGAGTCATTCTTCTCTTAGAATGGTTTGATTGTTCAACAGGCATGCCTTGTCTATTTGTTTTCGTTGTTGCACATAGGATTGAGCAACTTGCAAGAGAAACTCTTCTTGCCCTATCCCCGCATTTGCTGCCATTTGTACGACTCTTTGCTTGAATTCATGATCTGCATGAAAAGTTAATGGCTCTACTACATTACTTTTAAAGTAAATACCCTCTACATAAGGAAGTATCGTGCCAGATTTCATATGAGAATGTAAGTATTTAACCTCTTCTTGAAATTGCAGTGGATCTACTTGTAATACGAAAGGCTTAATTTCCAATTTGATAGTATCTGATGAAGTACCTAAGGTTTTTTAAATAAAAAAGATACATACCCTCGTTTTGTAATTACCGCTTTTGTAATGAAAGGTTCAAAGAAGTAATCATGTTCCTTATAAGTGGATAGAAGGAATATTCCCTCATCATCTGTAAGAAACCTCCATATGCACCGTTCATCTCTATTACCCTTGCTGTTTTTCCAGTATGTTGATTTGTTAACAATTGATATAAATATATCTCTTCTTGTTGAATCTTCGTAATGAATGTTTTTCGTTCTTTTGTTTTAGTTTTTTCATAATCAAGCATAAAAATCTCTAGCTCTTCTTCATCGATAAGATAGACTTGTTTTCCATGTTTTTCACCCATTGTCGCGGGTAATTTTCCAGATTTGATGTATGTAAAGATAGTAGATGGTGCAACATTCAAAATTTCAGCTACTTCTTTCGTGCTAAGGTCTCTACCCTCATTTTTATTTTACTTTTTATCGCAAAATTACTATATGAAATAAGTTATTCACTACTGAAATATATCTATTTACTAATAAATTGCAAAAAATATATGTATAAGTAGATGAGAAAGAATATCATGTTGTGTAGAATCTAAAAAATGAATTCAGTTTAAATGATAACAAAAAGAAGTGACACCACGAAATTTAATATGTAATAAGACGAAAGCGTAGCATATCCCCTGATAAGGATATTTAAGGAGAAAGGTATAAAAATAAAGAATAGGGGTCTACTTCCGGAATGAATTATAATTTCACGTACCAAACTGTTTATTAAATAAAAATATACAAACAATAAGGGTTGCTTCTTTTCTCCTTTTTTCGATACAATAGACATATAGAATCTACAATAAGAAAGGTGACTCTCTTTATGAATCAACCTTTAGTGAATTTACGAATTGATTTTGCTTTTAAGCAATTATTTGGTGTACAAGGACAAGAGGAATTACTGATTTCTTTTTTAAATGCAATCTTGCATGATTCCTTATCTACATCGATTGTATCCTTAAAAATTGAAGACCCACATTTACATAAAGAATATGAAGAAGATAAATTATCCATACTAGATATATTAGCTACACTTCAAGATGAGACCAAGGTAAATGTAGAAATCCAGTTACGAAATACACAAGAGATTGTAAAACGTTCCCTGTATTATTGGAGTAAATTGTATACATCTCAATTAGAGCAAGGAATGCCTTATCGTTCTTTACGAAAAACGATTGCGATTAATCTATTAGATTTTGATCTCTTTCCTCAATA
>NZ_VWVQ01000016.1:0-2063 GCF_015712745.1 Bacillus sp. SRB3LM | reverse complement strand
CTGTTTCGCCAGTAGGACCTGTTTCGCCAGTAGGACCTGTAGCGCCAGTAGGACCTGTAGCGCCAGTAGGACCTGTAGCGCCAGTAGGACCTGTAGCGCCAGTAGGACCTGTAGCGCCAGTAGGACCTGTCGAACCCGTTTGACCTGCAATATTAACAGATACATCATCCACAAGCAAATCTCTTGTATTGTTTTGCTTTTGTGAAGCAATCAATAACATAGCTTGAGTCGTGCCAATTGGTGCCATGGTAGTGTCTGCTTGTACATTCTCCCATGACAGCGAAGCAGTTGGAATACTGCTACCTAGTACCGTTACTGCTAAACCTACTGATAAAAACGTAAAATTCACATCATAAAATACAACTTGTATGAGAACATCATCAATAAATCCAGCTCCATCTTTTGCTAAAAATAAAGAAACATTCAATGCTTCCCCTGCATTTACTGCAAAAGTTTGTAGTATATATGGATGATCCCCTACCTCTAATTCTGCCGAAAAGGAACCTGTATGAGCAAACTGGTTGGTGACAAATGCATGATTCGCGAGCCATGGGGGAAACGCACCTGTTTCAAACGAACCATTTATAATTAAATTAGCCATTTTATACATCCTTCCTAATGATTCTTATCTATCATATTGTCGTTCATTGAATATTTTCCATAACTACTCAGTCTTTCAGATCAATATTTACAGTATACTCACTCAATTTTTGATTTACAGACTATTACTTCTTCATGATTATAAATTCGAAACATAATATTAAGCTAAAATGTTTAGTCGTTTTTAGTATATGATAGCCGAGTAGTTATTATAAAATATGTTTGTCCCTTCAAATAGTGCACCTTAAATTACGAAAAGTTAGTTACGAATATTATTCCATATAGGTAGACAGTAAAAAAGAGTTCATTTGGTATGATATGATCCCCTTATAGTAGACCGGAAAAAGAAAGCGAATTAACCTGTTTACTATGGAGGGGATTTTTCTATGTGCAAAATTAGGGTCACTTACGATGTGGAATTTAAGAAAAAAGCTATAGATTTATATTTAAAAGAAGGTATGAGCTATAAAACTATTGGGACAGAATTAGGTATTCATCATTCAGTTGTAAGTCGATGGGTGAAACACTTCAAAGCTCAAGGTATCAAAGAACTAGAAGAAAAACGTGGGAAAGCAAAAGGTCCTGGTTTAGATAGACCAAGAATGAAATTCGAAGATTTAGAGGCTAAGATTAAGCGATGAGAAGTGGAGAATGCGATGTTAAAAAGCTCTTAGGAATGTAAAATTAGGCATGCCAGCTATATCCAAAATGAGAGAGCGACATGCAGTGCCTTCTAAAAAACAATTAGCGGACACTGTATTTAAGAAAAAATATTGAAGAGGGATTTATGGATATGAAAGAATACAAGTGTGGCTTAAAGCCACATATAACCTTCATTTGAATTATAAGCGTATTCAAATATTGATGAGTAAATTAGGAAAAAACGACCTTATTACGACAAAAAAGAGGCGTATGAGATTTCAGATGATCATTTAAATAGAGATTTTCAAGCTTCAAGACCAAATAAGAAATGGAAAACAGATATTACCTACTTAAATGTTAATGGACAGCGGCTGTACTTATCCGACATTAAGGATTTATATAATAATGAGATTTTTGCCTATGAAATCAGTCGTAGAAATGACTTAAAGCTTGTTTTAGATACACTTAAAAAGGCAAAGAAAAAACGAAATGTTTAACGGTATAGTAGCTTGTATGTGCAACAGCTGTTTCAACTACATAACACATGCGATATTTAGACGAATTGCCTTATTCAGCAGTGTTTACTGAATTGAGTAATTCTTTCCTTTTTAAATAAAAAATGAGACATGCTTTTTTTACAACTTGTATAGAAAATTTTACATTTATTTCAAACAATTTGCTTGATTTATCGTTTACTTGCACCAGTATCATATGTCCTGTTATTATATAACGCCATAAAAAAGAGACAAAATCTAGGTTGAGAGAAGGTACTCCTAGGTTCTGTCTCTTTCTTTTACGTTCTGATACATTCTCATGAATAG
>NZ_VWVQ01000108.1:0-2201 GCF_015712745.1 Bacillus sp. SRB3LM | reverse complement strand
AAACGTTTCATCATACTGTTTTTTCATCTGAAACACCTCTTATATAGAATAATTTATCTCTATACTGTGTTCCAGTTTTACTGTACCACCTCATCAAGGTACGGTCAAAATGGAGAATAAAAGAGGAAGCTTTAAGCAAATTGTCCCGAATTATGAAAAAATCAATGCCGGTTTTACGGTTGATGTAGGTAAACCGGATAAGATTTATTTTTATGAAGATCCAATCGACATGTTATCTCATTGGAGTATCAAACAAAATAAGATACAAAACGCTCGCCTGGTTTCTATGCATGGATTGAAGTCAAAAACAGTAATTCAATCTTTAATGGATGCGAAAAAAGAAGGGCACGATATTAAAGAGGTCATTATGGCAGTTGATAATGATAAACCTGGGAAAGACTTCATTCAGACAATGAAATGCTTTGTAGACCTTCAAGAGGATATTCCAACAAATGAAAAGGATTGGAACGATGTCCGGAAGAAACAAGTGAATGAGCAACAGGCAAAAGAAATAGCCCAACCAAAGAAAATGAAACCAATTAAAGAGGTGGAGCGAAGTGTCTAATCTACCAGAAATGCCAAACATATTACAAATTTTGATGTATAGTTTTATCCTTTATTTTCTTTTTCTTATTTTTAAATTCATGTACCGGAAGATCCAGGAGCGAAGAATATTAAAGCGAATGGCTAAGTCTGGTATTCGTTTTAATATGTGCGTACTTACATGAGAAGGAATCACAATCTTTAAATCTGATTATAAATAAAGGTTCCACATAATCTCTTTGAATAAGAACATCTTGTCCACTTATAGAATAATATATCTAGATGCTTCGTAGTTAATTAGAACAAGGGATGTGGAAACATGGAAGATATCAAGAAAAAAATAGAGGAGTTGACCTTGAACCAAAAAGAAATCATGCGAGAAATAAGAAATGTAGAGATGCGTACAACGATAAATGAAAAAGACATTTCTACAGTTAATAAGCAATTGGAAAAAATCAGTTTAAATACAGTTTGGATTTTACGAATTATTATCGGGGCAGTCACAGCAGGGATTTTAGGGTTAGTAATTAAAGGAATAATGTGAAAAGTTTATTTAAAAGAGCTCTTAACGGGGAGCATTCGCAGCGTTATTCGCGTGGATGCTTTTGACTATGTAAAAAAGAATGAACAGTATCAGAAAGTTATTGAAAAAAACCAGGATGTTACCAAAAAACAAGCAGAAGTTTTTGAGGATTTGAAGTGCCCCCTAAAAGTTAAACATGGTTATTTCATTAGGAAGCTTGATAAAAGTGAGTCTGGTATTGCACCGGGCTCATTTTTAATCTTGTCTTTATCCGTTTCGTATTATAATAATTTGTATATTTTTTTAATTCTATTTTAAAATGTTCTACACTTTCAAACTCTTTTATGTAGAGGAATTCCGACTTCATGATCCCGAAGAAATTGTCCATTATTGCGTTGTCATAACAGTTGCCTTTTCGAGACATACTCTGCACAATACCTCTTGATTCAAGAGTACGGACATATTGTTTCATTTGGTAATGCCACCCTTGATCTGAATGCATCAATAGTTGGTGATTTTCAAGCAAACGTTCTAATGCGTTCTCTGACATTTCTGAAACAAGTGAATACGTCGGTCTAGAGCCTATTGTATAGGTAATAATTTCACCATTATACAAGTCTAATACAGGTAATAAATAAAGTTTCTCTCCAAAAAATTTCTGTTACCCATTTTTGATTCGGTGCATCTGCATGAAAACTACGCGCTAAAATATTTGGTGTCATTTTACCGGTTTTCTCTTCATAAGACTTATATTTTTTCATACGTACAACCCACTTTAATCCAAGCTCTTTCATAATGTGCAGAACCTTCTTGTGATTCACTTTCTGACCACTATTCGTTAACTCATCACGAATGCGACGGTAGCCATAACACCTTCATTTTTCCTTGTTTTGAACTAAGGCATTCAACTTTTTTAAGTACTCATTTTCCATTTCAAGCTGTTTAATACGTACTTCAAGTGCTTCGACTGAAATTTCAACTGGTGCTTGTTTTGATTGTTTATTTGACTCTTTTTTCATGGATGGACGCCTCTTTTTCCTTGATTGAAGGGCATCAATTCCTTGTGTTTCGAGCTGTTTTTTCCAAACAGAAATCGTTGAAGGGGCAGGAATGTTAAAGATAGCTGCCGTCTCAA
>NZ_VWVQ01000107.1:0-2876 GCF_015712745.1 Bacillus sp. SRB3LM | reverse complement strand
AGTATCAATAAAGACGATATTCTAACCAGCTTAACACGAGAAGACTCCTTGGAAAAATGAAGTATGACTGTCCTTATTCCCCCTTTTCGGGGGGGTGGGCAAAAACACCCAAAATGAAAATCCATAATATCATCACGCGACATACATCTAAATTGCTGTAAATGGCCTATAGTTATACTAAAAATGTAGGCTTACGCCTACTGACATTCATCTCCCACCTACCATTAGGCTAGTGCCCTTCACACGCGTGAGGGAGGAGTATTCTGTTAAAAAACGATAAATATCAACTGCTTGCCTAATATTCACACGAAATATATTGTCTTTTGGTAAAAGACAAACATTATAAAGCTGAAAATCCTTATATAAGGTAAAATAAATTCTGTATTAAATAATGTGATTCCTACTACATATTATAGGAAACATTTGAATAAAGGAGGGAAATGAGTGTAAAAGCCATTGTTTTTACATATTAAATGGAATGAGTTATTAAAAAACAAATAGTAATAGAGGTAACATAATGAAATCAGGTGATTTTGTCCTACATTTTCCTGAACTTGCTACAGTATTAGAGTTATTGCAAACTTTAAACTAATAAGAAATAGCACTACTCTTGTTAAGGACCTCACAAAGTTTTTGAGTTATCTTTTCATCAATAAAAAGATGATATAGTAGTAAATGTTCTATTAATTAAATCAAGTGAGGAGATTGATTTATGAAAAAAAGTATACCCAATTTACTGGTAGGCGGTATGGTATTGTTGAATGGTACACTTGTTTCCCAGCAAGCTTTTGCGGATACCTTAGATGGTCCAAAACTAAATTTACCAAAATATCAATATAGTTTGGATACAAATATAGGTGCTCCCAGTAAACCTATGCTAGATTTTATGATTAAACTATCTAATAGTGGTGCCTTAGATGAGCTGGAATATGCCTCTAATTCAAAAGTCGTTGGTCTCAAACATGATTTGGCTACTATTCAATCTATGTATCAGTTTACAGATGAGGAAATGGTATTCTTTAAGAAGTTTTTCAATTTACTTACAACGTTAGACTAATGTTTTGAAACCCTATTTCACCTTTCATCCATATATAAGATACGTATAATATTAAATTTACTATTATTCTTATAGGGAATTATGATGGGAATGTACCTAAACGTACAAAATCCCTGGAAGGATATGGGAAGTTCACTGCGAATGTTTTAGTGTATGCTATTTTAAGGAGAGGAAAAAGACGATGATTTTTCTTACAGGCATAGAACCACCTTTATATTAGTGATTCATTTCAAGGGTTCTGGTGCAAAAAATACAATACAACTATGTTCACACTGAATCTCCATCCTATGTACAACGGATGGAGATTCAGTGTGAAAAAATAACAGATTTCAAATGGAACCTATATTAGCATCAGAACCCAAAATCGTAATTGTGGATTTGAAAACCATCAAAATTCAGTAGGTGCTCCATACATACTAGGATATGCACCTATGGCAGCAAAAAAGGAAGGAACGTGTGAAAAATGAAAAAAAAGATAACCAGTGTACTAGCTTTAACAATTGCTGCAGCCTCATTGCCAGTAACAGCATTAGCTGCAGATAATTCTGCCCCTGTAACAAAAAATGGAGAAAGATTGAAATATAATACACCATACTATTTAAAAGATAAGAATTTACCTGATAAAGGTGGCGTCACATTTGAACATTGGGGCTTAGATGATTTTGTTCTTTTTGCTGAGTCTTCGACGGATAATGGAACTCCTATTATTTTTGAGAATAAAGATGGAGCAGATGGGTTCATCGAATCTAATGATGAGATTAGAATAAAATCAACTAAAGCGAATGAACCTGGCGTACAATATTGGGCACGTGATGCATTGTTTGATTCCATTTATTTAAATTATGACAATACGATAGACCATATAATTTATGGATCATCAGAAGATAATTCTATAGGTCTAGGAAGTTTTATGACTGGATTAGATCCAAATACAGGTAAGATGTTTTATAATTTTTTGGAATATAAAGGAGGTAATGAGAAAAAAGCTTGGATGAAATCGGGGAGTTTTCAGTATGTATCTAATCCTGGTAATGGCAGATTCACGCTACCATTAGATGATAAGCAAACACCTTTTGAAGTGATGGAAGCTAGCGAATAAATTGACTTTGCTGCGAAGTTAAAAAATGGCCCCAAGTAATGAATACACGATACATCTTTGGAGATATTTTCTAGGTTCTGGTGCAAAAAATCGAAATGGTTTGAAAGTATTCTTTCAAACTAGATTATACTACTACTTAAAAAGGTGTGTGACCAGTATGGAACAAGAAAATATATTCAAATGGAAACATTACCAATCAGATATTATTTTGCTAACAGTACGTTGGTACCTACGGTAAAACTTAAGCCTTCATGATTTAGTGGAATGATGGAAGAACGAGGATTCTCCTTATCCCATACAATTATTATCCGTTGAATTCATCAATATGGACCAGAATTAAATGAGTGGATTCGAGCACATTTGAAATTAATCAATAATTCTTGGCGAGTGGATGAAACATACATCAAAGGAGACAAGATGTACTTATATCGCGCAATCGATTCCGAAGGAAATACGATCGATTTTTATTTAAGTCGGAAACGAGATGCGAAGGCTGCCAAGTGTTTTCTAAAGAAAGCCCTGGCTTCTTGTCATGCCACAAAGCCTCGTTCAATAATTACTGATGGAGATAAGGCCTATCTTGTTGCAATACGTGAACTAAAGGAAGAGAAATGTATACCGCATGTTATACCACTTCGTGTAAAAAAATATTTAAACAATATCATTGAGCAAGATTATCGATTTATCAAAAAACGGATTCGGAATATGCTTGGATTGAAA
>NZ_VWVQ01000106.1:0-808 GCF_015712745.1 Bacillus sp. SRB3LM | reverse complement strand
CTAGTATGGATAATTTATCTTCTTCGTATTCTTTATGTAAATGTGGGTCTTCAATTTTTAAGGATACAATCGGTGTAGATAAGGATTCATGCAAAATTGCATTTAAAAAAGAAATCAGTAATTCCTCTTGACCTTGTACACCAAATAATTGCTTGAAAGCAAAATCGACTCGTAAATTGACTAAAGGTTGATTCATAGCGTGAGTCACCTTTCTTTGTGTGTATTCTATCTCTATTGTAGCGGATACGGAAGAGAGGACGCAACCCTTGATGAATATTTGGTGGTGATAATTGGTTATTATACCGAATGATACGTGAAATTATTTGCATTACTACTTAAACATACATATAGCCCTGCATAATCAGCTTGTTTTTTCTTAATTGCGTTTAACGTTTTTTACATAGAAATGTATTCTCTTGATTGTCTTCTTTCGTTAAAAATAAATCTGAGCAGTCGTTTTTTATTCTTCACAAAAAATAGACGTTTTATCTGTTTTTCAGAACATAATGCATACATAGTGACCTATCTGGATTAGAGATGAATCACCAAATGAGACGAACAATAGTTCACCGCTCGATATTTCAACTCTTCATACGTGTATAACTTTTGTTTATCAAATAATTTCGGATGTTTCTTTCTATAATGTCCAAACAATTCTTCTCCATTTTTCCGTATACGATACCGACGCGCTTGTCTAATTGTACCTGGTATTTCTGGTTCTGGTGCAAATAAATGATAAATGAAACAAAAAGCTAGGATTCCTACCGGAATCTTTTTTATGCTGTTAATCCAAACAGTTGATTAATAA
>NZ_VWVQ01000015.1:0-5610 GCF_015712745.1 Bacillus sp. SRB3LM | reverse complement strand
GGTCGGGAGTTCGAATCTCTCCTGGGACGCTAAAAAAACCTTGTTATCTTTTGATAACAAGGTTTTTTGTTTGTCTAAAATTTGATGTTTGGGTTATAGGTGTAGTTCATTCTTAATATTTGCGACCTTTCCTTTGATATTAAGCAGTTGCATATGTACTTCTTTTTCTTAAATAAAAAGAGCGCCATTTATGCGCCCTATTCCTCTTATTTAATTTAAAGAATCAATAGGTTTATGATGGAACTCAAATCCAAATTCAGATTCTCTTAATTGTTTACTTACAATATTATAAAACTCTTTACCATTCTAGTACGATTGAGCAGCAGTTATCGGAACTTATCCCCGGCAGTGTGTTACAATTAATAGAAGCGGAAAATGAGAATCTCCAATTGACTGGACCTGTGATTGGTTAGATAGTTTAAGAAGGTCGTATAAAAAAGGGAAATGGCGCAAAGATGGCGAGATCAAATGAGAATGATTTAACGGAGAAATTGGCAGAAGGCCACCGAAAATATGGTGATGGCAATTTTACAGTACAGAACATCGGTGATGAAACTAACCCGAATTGGACTGTCGTAAAAAATGTGAGGAAGGGATCGGCAGGCATTCGCGAAGGAGAAGATATATTAAGACTGCGATCAAAATATATAAAATAGTACGGAAATGGGCGGAGCGGGAGTTCGAATCTCTCCTGGGACGCTAACAAAACCTTTTGCGGTGACGTCAAAGTCCGCAATATATAAGCTCTCTAATTCGTAAGTTGAATCGTACAATGTGCGGTCGCTAACGAGTTAGGGGGCTTTTTTGTCAAAAAATGTGATTCTTTAACGATTAGTGAGAACTTATCGAATATTTTGGGGGATAGATTGAAAAGTGATCAGCGAAAGAAAGAGACCGCAGAAAATCGTTATACGTTCAACCTAACAATCGGTAAAGCGCTCGAGATAATTGTGCGTTAAATAAAAAATACCCCCCCAATTGTTAGTTATGTCTAACAATTGGGGGGGTTGTTGGCAGATGTTGCTGGATTAGCAGTCACATGTTCTTCAGATTTTTTTGTATGCTTCAAAAAAACCTTTGATGAAAAATCACATACATAAAAAACCTCATCGGGTTTTATACCTTCTACAAAACAAACCGTTCGTTTTTCATCAAGTGTGTAACCGTGGATTAAAGTTTCTAATTTTTCTTCGGCTACTATAGTAATAATATATTGTGAAGGTTTCTTATTTCTTGTTAGGTTATTCATTGTGGTTTGTATACATGCGAAAATTAAAATAAGAAGTACTATGGAAGGTATCATCTCATAATTCCATTTCCTAAAAATTTGAATAGTAATGAGATAGGAAAAAATAATTACACTACTTATGATTTGAAGGGAAATTAAAACCTTAAGAATAATATTAAACTTCTTGTTTTTATGCAGAGAAAACAAAAACAGAAAATATAGTACAACTAATAGAATAACACTAATAATTAAAGTTCCTCCGATGTACCAAACTTTTTCGCTGTTACTCCAAGTTTTATTAAGGTTATCATATACTCCAAAGTTAAAAAACACAGCAGCAAATAGATATAAAATAGCACCTAACAGTGTAGATAAAATTACATTCCAAAAATTCAATTTTACTTGTGTGGCTTTATTTAAATACAATTTATCAATTTCCTTAGTTGTTGCCGCTATTACAAGTTGATTAACACTATATAATACAGCTGGTATAAGTAAGGTGGCTATAATTGTAGTGAATACAGGTGCAAACTTGCCTATTGTCTCTATTGTTAGTCCGTCAAACATTTTCGTTGCTCAATCCTTTCAAAGTTAAAGTTAGATAAAAAAGAACGCTGTCCTAAGAATAGGTAAGCGTCCTATGTTTTTAATAAATCAACCTGTATCACCATCAGCTAAACCTTGTATAATATTAATAGCTGTTTGAGTGTTAACTGAAGTATGTGTGCCTATCGTTACAATTGTAATCAATAGCATTCCTAATAATGCTTTCTTCACTTTAACGCCTCCTTTTTAAAAATTTCTTTTTTAGCTTCATAACTTAAATAGAAATATTTACTTCCTTGTTCAAAGTTTCCTTCGTTATGAAATTGGACTGCTACTGCTTCCGTGTATTCTTGAACATACTCCCATAATCTTTCGTTTTTAAAGTAGTTCATTCCTGCTAGCACAGCTTGTTCTAATTTTTCGGCAGTAACTTTTTTATTTATTTTTCTTAGAATTGTAAAGCGGTATTGATATTCTTGATTTCCTAATTCATTGCAGATAGTTAAACCTTTTTCAATGAGTTGAGATGCAATTTCTTCTTCACCTAGCTTGACGTGTTCCTTGGCTTTAACAAAAATAGCTTTATAATTATGAGGTTTCTTTTCAACAACTTCTGAAAGGTATCGAATTGCCGAAATAGAGAGATTTTGACTCGCATACATTAAGCCTAAATTATGACGAACTAGTAAGATTGCTTTCTCATTTTTTTGCTTTTGGAATGTGTTCATTGCAGTAACAAAGTATTCTTCAGCTAGTTCAAATTCTCTTAAATGCGTACAAGCTAATCCTAATAAATTATCGCAATAGGCTGTTTTTAATTCATAGCTTTCATGTTTAGAAAATATGTCCCTAGCTTTTGTACCATGCTTAATGGCTAAAAGTGCTTGATAAATATGATAATGATATGTTGCTAAGTTATAATGAAATTCTGCTTTTTCAAGTTCATCAGGAATGTGTTTAAGTAAAATTTCTGCTTTATCATAATGTTCTTTAGCAAGGCTATAATTACCGATTGCGTTAGAATGAATAGCCTTATAAAAATGGTAGTAGTAAGATAAAAAGTTATCTGTGGGAATATTAAAAGATTCAATTTTATCAAAGCTATTTTTTGAAATACTTAAATTATCCACTAAATATTTATAACCGAAATCTAAAAGGTAATAGTAGAGTAACAATTTTGGGTCTGCTTCGTTAGTGTGAATGATAGAATTAATTTCTTCTTTTAAACAATGGGCATTATCTATATTACGTGAACGTATTTCTTGATACCATCCGTTAAGTAGTTTTGAAATTTGTTCATTCCCCTTTATTAGAACGTCCGTGAAATCCCCTCCCTTTTTGAATATTCTTATAAATAATGATAGCAAGAATAGAATTTGATGGAAATTGAATTTCAATATTTCTCAACATTTGTGTAACAATTTTATTTTCAATTATGTAACTAATTGCATTCATTCTCCCTGTTAGTAATTTTGAATATTTGGAACAGTGAAATAACCAGACATGGTATAATTTTCTTATAAAATACTTTATAAAGAAGGAGGGTCAATGCATGAGTTTAAATATGTATTTGGGAGAAGTACAAAGCCAAACTCATAGCATGAACGCTGTATGTTCCGCTACCATTCAAGGTATTGAACAAGCCATTCAGTCGATTGATGCTTTTACAAGCGATACTGTTCTACAAGGGCAAACTTACGATAGTGCAAAAGCATTCTTCGCAGAAACTTTTCGTCCTTTAGCACAAGGAATCATTTATTTATGTGAAGAATTAATCCGTCAGAATGATGCCTTTCCAAATCAATTTCAATCACAAGTCGCTTCCACAGATGTAGTTGAACAAGAACTGTTAGAACAAATTCGAGAGATTGACCGAATGATAGCAAGTACAGAAGCACTCAATCAAGCTATGCCAATCTCGGGCATGGACGCTATGGTAAATCTTTTTATTGAGATGCGGCGTAAAATTCAGGGAAAATTAGAACATCTATATGAATTTAATCGAACGTCTAGTAATAATTACGCAACAGCACTTCAACTAGCCGCTAGTATTGCAACAGGTCTTTCAGAAGTACAAAGTGGAAAAGGATTTAGTCCTGCAAGTGGTACATTTAGTACGAAAGAATTAAATATGGAGTGGGTGACTTCTATTCAAGCGATTGCAGAAGATAGGAATCGTCAGGCTGATAATTCAATTGAAGAAGGTGCAATGTGTGGCAAACCAAAATCTGATTTAGAGAAAGCTTGGGATGGTCTTTATGATGGTGCAGGAAAAGGTGTTGGAGATGCTTGGGAAGGATTTAAAGCGTTAGGTGACGGTGAAACATGGTCAGACATGTGGGATGCAGTTGTCAATTATGACGAAACTCTCCCTGCCATGTGGAATGCCTTTTCAGATTCTTTTATGGATGATGTTTGGCATGGTGATGTTGAAAGTGGCTTTCGTTGGGGTTCTTATCTTGTAACATCAGTTGGATTAGGATTCCTTGGAGGTAAAGGATTAGATAAAGTTTCTACACTTGCTAGAGGGGCTAAATTCTCTAAAATAACTCAGATTACGCCACCACGTTTACAACCTGCTTTTGCAGGTGTTGGATTAACTGGTGAAGCAGTACTTAGTGCATTACCATCGTCAGGAAATTGGGGGAATTATTTAAGTAGTTACTTCATGTTTGCTAGACCACATTGGCGTGAATCCGAAAAACATGCATACGAGAAATATCCTAATTACAAAGACCAAGTGTCATTTAAAGATAGAGAAGAAGTACCATATGCGAGCAAGGGTAGCACTAGACCCGATGGTTTTGACCACGACTTAAATAGCAGCTTGGAAGTTAAGAACTACAACCTTACTACCGAAAGAGGGAAGCGTTCGTTAATTAATGTTCTACTGAAACAGTTTGAATACAGATTAAAGAACCTGCCTGAAGGTGCAGAGCAGATAGCTTTTATTGATGCGAGAGGTCAGAATGTATCAGTTCAAACTTTGAAAGAGATTAAAGAAGAGTTATCGCAGAGAACATTCGGTAAATTAAAGGTGACTATCGAAAGAGACTAGATAGAAAAGGAGATGTATTTATGGCAACAGGATTTAAAGCAGACTTTCTATGGTATAGATTAGGTACATCGGATTTTGTACATTCATTTTTCTCAACTATTAGTTTTCATTTAGAAAAAGAAGGTTGGGGAACAAGATATCCACACTTAATGAAAGAACTATATAATGGAAGGTTAACACTCAAAAATATCCCAAAGGCGATTGAGGAAGCGAAAGAAGCTCGTGAAAAATTAAAACTATTCTCACCATCAGAAGTAGTGTGGGACATAGAAGATTTATCTAAGCAACCACCTTGGGGAGATAATATTTCAACAGATATAACAGACTTATCTAATTACTTTTACACAAGTGGTGGTAAAGACATGTTTGAAATGTTATTTAAGGCATGTAACGAAGCTCTAGAATTAGAAGTAGATTTAGAAATAGAGACATTATAACAGGAAAAAGCATGTGTTTTATAATTTTTTTGACTGCTTATGAAAAAGATTGCGTCGAGAAACTGTACTATAATTCAATTAGAAATTGATTATATGGGGTAGGGAATAGGTCAATTAATTGAAAAAGCATAATCTTGACGATAAGGTATATAATAAGGTAGAATTTAAACAAAAGGTCAAGTGACCGAGACGATGAACGGTTCAATAAGCGGATTATATTAATACTTATATATATAGGTTAAAGACGGGTCGGGAGTTCGAATCTCTCCTGGGACGCTAAAAAAACCTTGTTATCTTTTGATAACAAGGTTTTTTGTTTGTCTAAAATTTGATGTTTGGGT
>NZ_VWVQ01000105.1:0-740 GCF_015712745.1 Bacillus sp. SRB3LM | reverse complement strand
ACAATATAAATATGTTCCCATTGCTTTACCTCCTATGATTTTGCAATAAATAAAATGCCAGCTACTATACATACCATTCCAGCAATTTTCATGAAATTGATTGTTTCACCAAATAATAATGCTGACGCAATAATAACAAATACATATCCGAAACTCACCATTGGGTATGCATAACTTAAATCAACCTTTCTCAGGACAATCATCCATAATAATGCACTTAAACCGTAAAAAGCTAGTCCGAAAAAGTTCGGTACGTTAATGAAATTCATAATACCTACAGCCGCTGAACTTTGTGATTTCATTGCGCCAAACTTTAATAAAATTTGCCCTACAACTCCCATACCAACTGATAAAATAATCATCAAAAATTGTTGCATCTCTATACTCCTTAACTGTTTATATTCAAAAAATGTTTTATTCCAAATAAAAAACGTTTAAGACACTCCTCTTAAACGTTTTAACAAACCCGAATAGAGTAATTAAAAGTTCAATAGTATAATAATAACTGTTATCGCATATAACAACACTGTTATTAAAATATGCTGATCCTCTAATAAAACTTTATCTGGTTCTCCACCTTTATCTTCCATGTGAACTAAATATAAATAACGAAAAATCCCGTAAATTACAAATGGGATTGTCCACATTAAATAGATACTTTTCCCTGCATTAAAAGTAAAGATAGCATAAGTTACAATAGTTGCCGACGTAACAATTGTACTTAATTGGTCTAACAAAGC
>NZ_VWVQ01000104.1:0-1779 GCF_015712745.1 Bacillus sp. SRB3LM | reverse complement strand
TGGTATTAAATTCATCATCAGGTTGTAAGGAACGAGTTAGTTCATTACAACGTAAAATTTTCCCATCTTTCAATTCAAAAATCGCTATGATTTCGATGACACCACTATTCCCATTTTTCTTCTTTACATGAATCTCATATCTTAGCGTTGCTGTTTGATTCTCTTCATCAAATAAAAGGTCATAAAAAGGTGACAATTCCAGTGTGTTTACTATACTTTTTAAAGTTTCCATGTGAGTATGAAACCTTTGTATATTCACCTCTGTACCATCCGTAACTTGCATATATTGGTCACTAAAATAATCTGATATGTTATCTAACTTCAAATCTAAGATAACATCTTGATACACTTGCTTTAGAAATGTATAAGCTTGTTCTTTATTCAACACGATCACTCCTTCCATATTTCGTTTGTCCATGTATTTCAAAAGGGAATAATAATATCTAATCTTACTTCATCAAATGTATCAAATAGATGATAATGGTTCTCTGCTTTTTGATGAAATTTTTCATAAATGGAGGCTAATTGGCTTTCAAAAATAGTTACAATAAAATACATCAATTTCTATTACCTTCTTTTTATTACCATCTTGATTGCCTTTATAATCGCTAGTTTAGATACATGTAATTTGCTTGAGAATAACACAGAATTTGTTAGATTTTTTTATAAAAAACCCCATTTATTTATAATTTGTATGAAATGAACCAAGTTTATTATATTAGAAAAAATATATTGTCCTTATAGCTAAATGATTGAGAAATAAAGATGTCTTGTAATCCATATGTAACAACTTTTTATTACATATAGGTTGCATGGCGCTTACAATGAATGTGTAAGATCATGCATATGTCGAAGGGATCAACTTTTTAGGAGCAATGTAATTACAGACCAGTAGATATTCGAGGGTAATAAAAATAACTTTAAAATTCGGAATTTTTAGTTTGTTTTTTCTCAACATTTGAATTAAAATAAACCTATATTCTATCATTTTCACAGAAGGGATTAAAAAGAGATGAGAATGGTTTTATGTTCATTATTAGAAGAGTTGCTGCAAGACTATGAGAAACATCATTCACATATGTATTTTATGTTCCAAAAAAACGAAGAGGACTATGTTTTTACTGATGTGAATCAGGCATTACTCCAAACTGTTCATCAACAAAGAACTGATTTTGTAGGGCAAACCATAGATACTGCACCGCATCTTGGAGATGAAGCAACAAGGGCAAAATTAAAAACCATTTATCCATTAGCTTGGTCAGGAAAAAAAGTAATTTTTTACTGTTTTCCAGATCGTAATGTAGATATATTTGTGATCACATATCTTGAACCTCAATATGAAAAGGGGAAAGTGGTACAAGTGAGGGGGCGCTGTGCATCCTTTGATAAAAATAAATGTCATGATACGTTACAAAATCTTGAAGAGTTCGTTACTTTTGAAATGTTACCTGAATAATTCACAGTAAGTTCCTTCTTTCATCACATATATCAGCTGTGTATGTGTGAAGTCATAGTGAGCGCGATTATTTTCTCAACAAGAACCTTTGGGACATATGATAAAATGAGTATGGATAGGGCTATATATTTTTTTCAATAGATTAAGAGATGTTATTAAAATTGAAGTGGTTATCCAGTCAAAGAGAAGCGCTCACGAGAGTGTTTTTCTTTTTCAAAAAATGATGAGGGCTAAGAAAAAGAGTATGTAATACATATATACTCCTTATCCATATGCTTTTCTAGGGACCTTTAGCTCAGTTGGTAAGAGCAGACGGCTCATAA
>NZ_VWVQ01000103.1:892500-997779 GCF_015712745.1 Bacillus sp. SRB3LM | reverse complement strand
TTCACCGCTTGGATTTTTTCTTTTGAAGAAAATTTAGCCATAAAAAATGCACCTCCAATTGTTAGACTGTGTCTAACAATTGGGGTGCACTTCAGGTGCTGAGATGCACTTTGAACGGCTTTTTTTATGAGAATTGTTTAAGTGCTCTTTCGGCTAGTAAAGCAAAGTATTCTGCACTTATAGGCAGTGCCTCTTCATTAATTGTAAAAGCAGGATGATGCCATTCATGTGTACCGCTCGTTCCCATAAAGACGAATGAACCTGGTATTTCCTGTTGGTAAAATGAAAAATCTTCTCCAGCCATTGACGGACTAGGTGAGATGATATTAAGATTCATCTTTGTGGCAACTTGAGTAGATAAGTCTGTAAGAGCTTTATCGTTGTGAACAGCAGGAGGACCTGAAAAAAAACGGAATTCCGTTTTTACACCTAATGCATCAGATACACCTTTAATAATACGCTCCATGAGTGCTGGAATCTTTTCACGTGTTTCAGCTTGGAACGTGCGAATAGTACCTTCTAATGTAGCTTTTTCAGGAATCACGTTCCACGTATTTCCTGCATGAATATTTGTGACACTAACAACCACATTATGAGATGAACTTATATTTCGGCTTACAATTGTTTGCAGTGCCATCACAATTTGAGAGGATGCGACAATAGGATCTACGCCAGCATCTGGTACAGCCGCGTGTGTACCAACTCCGTGAATTTCAATTTCAAATCGATCAACTCCGGCCATCAGTGGACCATCTTTAATGCCAATAGTACCTACTGGTAAATCAGGTTTATTATGCATGCCGAAAATCGCTTGCACATTACGTAAATGTCCAGCATCAATAACTTTGCAAGCGCCATTACTACTTTCTTCAGCTGGTTGGAATATGAAGCGAACCGTTCCATTTAGGGAAGATTCTCTTTCTTTTAATAAGAAAGCAGTACCTAAAATAGCAGCTGTATGAAAATCGTGTCCACAAGCATGCATTTTCCCTCGTACTTTAGATGCATAGGACAAATGTGTTTCTTCTTGAATAGGAAGAGCATCAATATCAGCACGAACTGCTACAATTGGTCCGTTTTTATTACCAGACACTTCAGCGATAATTCCTGTTTCTAAATTGGAATCAATGATAGTAATATTTTTTTCTTCTAACCAATTTTTTATTGCTTTTGTTGTTTCGAACTCTTCATATGATAGTTCTGGATACTCATGTAAATGTCGACGCATGGAAATAAGTTTTTCTTTTAGTTGATTTGAAATAGATACCATGTAGTATGCCTTCTTTCTTCAGCAAAATATTTATCATAAGTATACAACAATAAAAGAGAGGATTCTCAAATGAAAATCCTCTCTCGTTTATCCCGTATTAATGGGCAGCCCGATTGGTTCAACTAATTAAAGTTTTACTTTATGCTGCGACTTTTTTATGCGTATGATGTTTACGATAACGTCCACGCATTGCGTATGCAATTTGCGGGATTGCAATCCCAATTAATATAAGTGATACACCGAACCATTGTGAAGATAGTACAGCTTCTTTTAAAACGAATACTGACATAATTGTTGTAACTGGTAGTTCCGCTGCACCAAGAATAGTTGCTAAGCCAGAACCGATTTTTGGAATACCGATTGTAAAGGCAATAGATGGAATTACGATACTAAATGTTCCTAATCCTAAACCATATTTCCATAGACCTTGAGAAATGGCACCATTAAAAATAAATGTTGGTGGGAATACAATCATGACTAAAGTTAAAGCACCAGTCATTAAGAGAACACCGCGCGGTAATGAAGGTACTTCAACAGCAACTTTTCCGCTCACGAAAATGTATGTTGCGAATGTAACAGCAGATAATAAACCTAAAATGATCCCAGTCGTATCGAAAGCACCTACTGATTGTTCAAATAAACCACTTGATAAAAATGTCCCTACAAGTAAGAAAATAACAGAAATAACTTTTTCTCTTGAAGGTAATGTTTTTGTTGCGACTGCTTCAATGATAATTCCGACCCAAACGAATTGGAATAAAAGAATAATTGCAATAGAAGCTGGTACAGTTTTTAATGAAGCATAATAAAAAATTCCGGTAAAACTTGCAGATGTTCCTGCAACGAATAAAAGTAATGCTTGCTTTAAAGGAACGCGATGTCTAGAAAATAGAAGTGTAATAGCAAGCAAAATAATCCAACCGAACAAATATTGGCTGCCAATTACCTCTCCAAGTGAAAATCCTTCTGCATATGCAAGCTTAACAAAAATAGCTAAAATTCCATAACTACACGCTCCTAATAAAACTAAAAGAGAATAACGAAGCATGAAAAATTCCTCCCATCTATATGAAGTTGTTCCGTATCGAAAATATATAACTAGAGGGAAGTATACAAAATTAGAAATAAAGGGTCAAATGAAAGAAAAGTATGACATTTTATAGAATAATAATAAAAGTATGATATTTATGCATAATCTTGAAATTATTAATAGTAGAAGTATTATAAAATCAACTTTGTATTGTATAGAGACAGCATTTGAAAAAAATATTTTTTTAAACCAATATGTATATAGACGTACTAGTAACGTGCTAATTATTTGAGAAACTATGTTACCTTTGTTATGGTAATAACAATTAAAGGAGTTGTAAAATCCATTTGAGTTTTTCTATATAATAGAAGGAAATGAAAACGTTTTATTAGAAACTGTGAGGAAGTATGGTTTTTCTTATTACCACGTTGTAAAAGTGATTTCACGAATTGTTCATAGTATTTTTATGTGTTTTTGTTACAATATTTAGGGAGAGGAGTGGAATGATGCAAGATATTAGTATTTTTTTAGCGTTTGGCGCCGGGTTCTTATCATTTATTTCCCCATGTTGCTTACCGCTTTATCCGGCATTTTTATCGTACATAACAGGTATGTCGGTTTCTGAATTGAAAGAAGAAAATGCAATGCTTCGCAAAAGAAGTATGATACATACAGCGTTTTTCTTACTTGGATTTTCAATTATATTTATTGCAATTGGATTTGGTACAAGTTTTATTGGAGGAATCTTTACTGACTATAAAGATTTAATCAGACAGTTAGGTGGTATATTTATCATCGTGTTCGGCTTAATTATTGTCGGGGTGTTTAAGCCGAAATTTTTAATGCAAGACCGTAAATTTACATTTAAAAATCGTCCAAGTGGCTATTTTGGATCAGTACTAATTGGATTAGCTTTTGCAGCAGGGTGGACGCCATGTACCGGACCAATTCTAGTGTCCGTAATTGGATTAGCAGCAACAAATCCAGAATCAGCAATGATATACATGATTGCTTACATACTTGGATTTGCAATCCCGTTTTTCGTATTGTCATTCTTTATTACGAAAATGTCTTGGATTAAAAGAAATAGTATGGCCTTCATGAAAGTCGGAGGATATATTATGATTGTTATGGGTGTCTTCTTATACTTTAACTGGATGACGAAAATTATCGTATATTTCTCAAGTTTATTTGGTGGTTTTACTGGTTTTTAGTATTATTCTGCGAAAATGTTGGAAATACTAACGGAAAAGCATATAATGAAAGTATATTTTGCATATAGCCACAAAAAAGGATGAGAAAATATGAACATAGTTCTTTTATCAAGTATCGTTGCTGTTTGTATGGCTGTCGGTGCGATGTTTATTCGTTTAAAAGCAGCTAAGAAACCTGCAACATTGAAAAAAATTATACTTCCGCCATTTTTTATGAGTACGGGCGCATTGATGTATGTTTTTCCTGAATTTCGATTAACTCCAGCAGAAATGTTAGAAGCAATTGGTGTCGGTTTGATTTTCTCTATTTTTCTTATTAAAACATCTAAATTTGAAATTAGAGGACAAGAGATTTATTTGAAGCGTTCAAAAGCCTTTGTTTTTATATTAATTGGATTACTTGTAGTGCGGATTGTATTTAAAACATACTTAAGTCAATCTCTTGATTTAGGACAACTTAGTGGCATGTTCTTCTTACTTGCGTTTGCGATGATTGTGTCATGGAGAATTGCAATGTATCGTTCCTTTACGAAATTACAGAAGGAAATGGAAAAAGAAGATGGTTTTTATAATGAAAAAGATATGAAGCTAACTTAAAAACTGTATATGTATTAAATAAAAAAGACAGCGTCAAAGGCGCTGTCTTTTTTATCGAAAATAATATGAAGTTACTTTGCAAGTAAAGATTGATAGTTAGAATAATCAATCTTTTTTTCTTGTAGTTTTTTAATTAAAAATTTATGATCACGCTTTGGTGTGGCAATGATGTATCCTTTAATAATTAAGTCTTGTGTAATTTGAGAGGCATTTTCTTGTAATGCAAGTTCTCCAATTTTTCCAGCAATCTTTGATTTTGCAACATCGCGAAATAGTTCTGGAACAGGACTTACAAGCTCTTCTAACAATTGTTTTTGTTCGTCAGTCCATAAATGTCTCGTTTTATTTATGTAGTGTTCTTCCCAATCTAAAATGGACATGCCGTCTTCTTTCGGTAAACGTTTTAAAAATTTTCTGAACATAAAGTATCCACCGATAGACATAAGCCCTAATAAAATAACCGTCCATAATACAATGAACCAACTGAACCATCCCTCGAGCAAGCATATCCCCCCTTAATGATAGCGGTTTTCTTTTATTCATATTATATACAGTGAGATTCATAGAAAGCAAGAACGCTTGGTCATTTTGACCAAGCGTTATAGTTTAAACGAAGTATAGTTGTTCAACACATAAATTATTATTATCGTCTTCAACATACTCAATAATAAGTGTGCCAACTTTACGATCTTTATCTTCAGTTGTGAAAATAGAGTAAGAAGTAAAACGTGTTTTTGATAGGCCGCTTATATGTGTAGGTAAAGAAATGTAGTTGTTATCGCGGAAGAATTCCATCAGTTCAATATCCTCAAATTCTTTTCGGTCAACTTGTTTGTTTGTATAGCGGCGTTGAAGTTGTTTTAAAGATTCATTCCAAGAAATTGCTTTTGTGTCGTATACCATTGTTCTATCTCCTTACTGTATGTAATTATTAAGAACATACGTTCTAATCTAGTATACTCTTTTTATTAGAAAAGGGAAAGCAAAAAATAATGTAAGCTTGGATTTCCAAGCTTACATTATTGATGCGTCCGTCATAATCTCTATTTTTCATTATAAGTTAGATAAGAATAAGAAACAAGATGATATATATAATGTTGAGAGTTTTCAAGGTTCTGTATATTATAGGTGTACTAAAGTGTAAGGGAATGAGAGGCGTGGCATATGTAATTTCACTGCAAGGGCCGATGGCTAGCGGAAAAACAACATTAGCAAAAAGGTTAGAAAAGAGAAGGTTTCGAGTTATATATGAAAATCCATATCCAATTGTAGAGAAGCGAAAAAAATTGAATTTAGATATGAATTCAAAAGTAGGGTTTATTATGAATCAAAAAATGTTTATGGAAGCAAAAATTAAGGAGTTTCAAAATGTGAAAAATTCAGTCGTAATTTTTGATCGCGGACCAGAAGACATTGAGTTTTTTACACTCTTTTATCCAACGATTATAGGAGAAGAGTGGGATATAGAAACTGAATTGAAAGATGAATTATATAAATTAAGAGAATGCCGTTCGGATGCGATTTTTTACTTAGATGTTACGAAAAAGAATGTATATGCTAGAAAAAATAATGATAGAACAAGAAACAGAAGTACGTTTGAGGAGCAATTTAAATTAGTAGAAACTGAAAAAGATTGGTATAAACAATTTCCTGTAACTTATGTGGACACAAATAGATTAACAGTGAACAATTTAGAGGTATATTTTATGGACTGGCTAAAGGAGAGAGGGCTATGAAAAAAATACTTTTATTTGTATACCCAACATTTGCAGAGTTTGAAATAACAGTAGCAACGGCATTGCTGAAAAATAAATATGAAATCATCACAGCGGGCTTAACTAAAGAATTGGTTATAAGTGAAACCGGGTTGCAAGTGCAGCCGCATATAGAAGTAAGTGAAGTACGTGTAGATGAGTATGAGGGGATACTTATTCCAGGTGGAGAAGAAGTACAGTTGAAAGATGCAAAACCTCTTTTTTCAATCATTCGTCAATTTCATGAACAAGAAAAATTAGTGGCGGCAATTTGTGCTGGACCGTATGCGCTAGCAAAAGCAGGCTTATTCAAAGAAATCTCGTATACAGTGACCCTAGATTATCAAAAGCTTGATTGTTTTCCAGTAGAAAATTTTGTGTATAAAGAAGTTGTGCAACACTCAAATATCATTACAGCACAAGGGCATGCATTTGTACCATTCGGAATAGCGATTGCCTCTTATTTTGGAGTAGCAAACGAACATAATATAAATTTTTACGGTGGTAAAGGGAATGTGATGATGGAGAAGCTTTTGCCTGAGAATGTATAAAAGCTAGCTAATGCTAGCTTTTTTCTTTTTGACATCGATAAATGGCTAACGTTTTCGGATCGCGCCATATACCATTATGAAGTAACAATTCATTTTCTACTTCTTCTTTTAGCCATCCCTTCATTTCGGTGTGAAGAAGTGTGTTATCCGGTATATTTAACGACGGAAACATGCTAGAAATATAGTTTACAATCGGAGTAGCATGATGAAAAACGAGAGCATTATGAATAACTGTTTCTTCAACAGTTGGAAAAACGGATTGTAATATCTCTTTACCGTTTTCTAAACAAAATGGAGTGACTGATGATGTTGTTTTCGGCAAATCAAATGCGTCTAACATGCGGTTACACATTTCAACTATACGAGGTAGTGTAACGCTAGAATTTGTTGTAGCTAAAAGTGAGCCACCAGGACGAATTACTTTATCGAATCCTTGAATTGTTTTTTCGACATCTTTCATGTGATATAGCATATGTCTTGCGACAATCCAGTCGTAGCAATTAGCTTCAAAAGGAAGTTTTCCAGCGTCACCTAGTCTCCATTCAATTAAATTATTCGTTTTAGTGGCTTCAGAAAGCATGGCTTCTGATTGATCAAAACCGGTTAATTGACCTTTATGGCCATTCGCTTGCAAAAGGGAAAGGAATTTTCCGTTAGCGCACCCAACCTCTAATATTCTTTCTCTCCCTTGAAGTTGTAAATGTTCAATAACGATTTCATCTAAATTCACTTGTTTTTCTTCGTAATGTTTATGTGTATCGATACGTGTTTGTAAATTGTTACTAACGCTATATTGCCGTTTTACATCATTCATTTTTTCATATTCCACTTTCATACAAAATTGTTGAATCGCATGTGTTAATACATCGGTTTTCTTTAAACCTTCGTAATGGAGTGCGGATTCAAACCTTTCAAGTAATTTTTCTTCAATTCGAAAATGAATATCTTTTCGCTTTTTCATTGGAATCTCTCCCCTTTGCATCTGTTAGTGAGACTATAGCATGCCTGAAAAATTTGTGTAAATCATTTGTGTACACAAATGGAGGAGATGAAAAAATTGTTTGAATGTGAGTTTAAACTATTGACGATTTAACCGTTTTCATATATTCTTAAATTAAGAAATATTCAAATAATTAAAAGAAATGAGAGAGTCACATGCTTCTTCAAGGAACACATCGAATTGGTCGTATGGCCATGCTGTTGGCACTTGCGGATGAGAATGAAAGCCCTGTATTATCCATTCCGAAAGGTTGGAAATATTGTACGGGGAAAGTGGGTTCGATGAATTCGCAAAAGGTTGTCGCAGCAATGGAAACAGCGGCTAAAAGCAACCAAGTTATTGAAACAGACGTTTACAGAGAAACACATGCACTTTATCATGCAATTATGGAAGCTTTGTACGGAGTGACGAGAGGTCAAATTCAGTTAGCAGACGTTCTTCGTACAGTAGGACTTCGTTTTGCGATTGTGCGCGGTACACCATACGACGGAAAAAAAGAAGGCGAATGGGTTGCTGTTGCATTATATGGAACGATTGGTGCACCTGTAAAAGGATCTGAGCATGAGGCGATTGGTTTAGGAATTAATCACATATGATTTGCCCATAGTCTATTAGTTAGAAGGGGGCCTTACTTTTTTAGGACAGAAGTCTGTCTTAAAAAAAGATAAGGTCCCCTTTTGCCTTTTTAAGGAGGAAAAATGATGATTACGTTAACAGGACATACATTGACAGTTGAAGAAATGAAGAGGTTATTACTGGAAGGAGAAGGTGTAACAGCTTGTCCAAATAGTATGAAAAAGGTGGCGGAGTGCCGCGAAGTAGTTGAGAAAATTGTAGAGGACGGAAAAGTCGTTTACGGTATTACAACTGGATTTGGAAAGTTTAGTGATGTGCTTATTCAAAAAGATGATGTAAAGGCACTTCAACATAATTTAATTCAGTCACATGCATGTGGGATAGGTGATCCGTTCCCGGAAGAAGTATCACGCGGTATGTTAATTTTACGAGCGAACACGATGCTTAAAGGGGTATCTGGCGTTAGACCGCTCGTTGTAAATATGCTTCTTGAGTTTGTAAATCGTAAAATTCATCCAGTCGTTCCGCAACAAGGTTCACTTGGTGCAAGTGGAGATTTAGCACCTTTATCTCATCTTGCGCTCGTATTATTAGGCGAAGGTGAAGTGTTCTATAAAGGGAAACGCGTTCATGCAATGGTTGCTCTTACAGAAGAAGGGCTTGAGCCGATTGAACTTGAAGCGAAAGAAGGTCTTGCGTTAATTAATGGTACGCAGGCGATGACAGCACAAGGAGTTCTTTCTTATATAGAAGCAGAAGCAACGGCGTATCAAGCTGAACTAATTGCTTCGATGACAATTGAAGGGTTACAAGGCATTATTGATGCATTTGATGAAAATGTTCATAAAGCACGCGGTTATAAAGAGCAAGTGGAAGTAGCAAGCAGAATTCGTGACATTCTTCATGACAGTAAATTAACAACAAAACAAGGAGAACTACGTGTACAGGATGCATATTCACTTCGCTGTATCCCGCAAGTACACGGTGCTTCTTGGCAAGTTTTAAATTATGTGAAAGAAAAATTAGAAATTGAAATGAATGCCGCAACAGATAATCCGCTTATCTTTGATGGTGGGGAAAAAGTAATTTCGGGCGGGAATTTCCACGGTCAACCGATTGCGTTTGCGATGGACTTCTTAAAAGTAGGAATGGCAGAACTTGCAAATATTTCAGAGCGCCGTATTGAACGTTTAGTGAATCCGCAATTAAATGATTTACCACCATTTTTAAGTCCAGAACCAGGACTTCAGTCTGGTGCGATGATTATGCAATATGCTGCAGCATCACTAGTTTCTGAAAATAAAACGTTAGCACATCCGGCGAGTGTTGATTCAATCCCGTCATCAGCTAACCAAGAAGATCACGTAAGTATGGGAACAATCGCTTCACGCCATGCACATCAAATTATTCAAAACGTAAGACGTGTTCTTTCAATTGAAATGATTTGTGCGATGCAAGCTGCAGAATATCGCGGTATTGAAAACATGAGTACAGTGACGAAGAGCTTCTACCATCAAGGTCGTCAGCAAGTACCTTCTATTACAAATGACCGCATATTCTCAACGGATATTGAAAATATTGCGTATTGGTTAAAAACGAATTATTCGATCAAAGAAAGATTAGATGTAAACGCAGCACTATAAAATGAGAAAAAGGAGAGATTGAAATGGAAAAAGTACAACAAACAATTCGCGCGCCAAGAGGTACTGAGTTACAAACGAAAGGATGGGTTCAAGAAGCTGCACTTCGTATGTTAATGAACAATTTAGATCCAGAAGTTGCTGAAAAACCAGAAGAATTGGTTGTATATGGCGGAATTGGCCGTGCAGCCCGTAACTGGGAAAGCTATCAGGCGATTGTAGATTCATTAAAAACGTTAGAAAGCGATGAAACGTTACTTGTTCAATCAGGAAAACCAGTTGCAATCTTTAAATCACATGAAGATGCACCGCGCGTTCTGTTAGCGAACTCAAACTTAGTACCAAAATGGGCAAACTGGGATCACTTCCGTGAACTAGAGAAAAAAGGTCTTATGATGTACGGACAAATGACAGCAGGTAGCTGGATTTATATTGGAACACAAGGTATTTTACAAGGAACATATGAAACATTTGGAGAAGCGGCACGTCAACATTTCGATGGTTCATTAAAAGGCACACTAACACTTACTGCTGGTTTAGGTGGTATGGGTGGCGCACAACCTCTTGCTGTAACGATGAATGGCGGTGTTGTTATCGCTATTGATGTTGATAAGCGCAGCATCGATCGTCGTATTGAAAAGAGATACTGTGATATGTATACAGAATCGTTAGAAGAAGCATTAACGGTTGCGAACGAGTATAAAGAGAAGAAAGAACCAATTTCAATTGGATTATTAGGCAATGCGGCAGAAATTTTACCAGAGCTAGTGAAGCGTAATATTATGCCAGATTTAGTTACGGATCAAACATCTGCACATGATCCATTAAACGGTTATATTCCAGTAGGTTACACATTAGAAGAAGCAGCGAAACTTCGTGAAGAAGATCCAGAGCGCTATGTACAATTATCAAAAGAGAGCATGACAAAACATGTGGAAGCAATGCTTGCTATGCAAGCAAAAGGTGCAATTACATTTGATTACGGAAATAACATTCGCCAAGTTGCTTTTGATGAAGGATTGAAAAATGCATTCGATTTCCCAGGATTCGTTCCAGCATTTATCCGTCCATTATTCTGCGAAGGAAAAGGACCGTTCCGCTGGGTAGCACTTTCTGGTGATCCAGAAGATATTTATAAAACAGACGAAGTAATTTTACGTGAGTTCGCTGATAATGAACATTTATGTAACTGGATTCGTATGGCACGTCAACAAGTTGAATTCCAAGGTCTTCCGTCACGTATTTGTTGGCTTGGTTACGGTGAGCGCGCGAAATTTGGTCGTATCATTAATGAAATGGTGGCAAATGGCGAATTATCAGCACCGATCGTTATCGGCCGTGACCATTTAGATTGCGGATCGGTAGCATCTCCAAACCGTGAAACAGAAGCGATGAAAGACGGTAGTGATGCAGTAGCTGACTGGCCAATTTTAAATGCATTAATTAACAGTGTAAACGGTGCAAGTTGGGTATCTGTTCACCACGGTGGCGGCGTTGGTATGGGATATTCACTTCACGCTGGAATGGTTATCGTTGCAGATGGAACAGAAGCAGCAGCAAAACGTATTGAGCGCGTATTAACTTCTGACCCTGGTATGGGTGTTGTTCGTCACGTGGATGCAGGATATGACTTGGCAGTGGAAACTGCGAAAGAAAAAGGCGTTAACATTCCAATGATGAAATAAGGAGGAGAAAACATGCTGGACACTTTACTAATAAATATCGGTCAATTACTAACAATGGATCAAGAAGATGGCTTGTTAAGACGGGAAGCGATGAACACGCTTCCTGTTATCGAAAACGGTGCGGTTGGAATTGAAAATGGTGTAATCACTTTCGTTGGAACAGTGGAAGAAGCGAAAGGACTTCAGGCGAAAGAAGTTATTGATTGCGGTGGGAAAATGGTTTCTCCTGGTCTTGTTGATCCGCATACTCATCTTGTATTTGGTGGATCTCGTGAAAATGAAATCGCACTAAAATTACAAGGAGTTCCGTACTTAGAAATTTTGGAAAAAGGGGGCGGTATTCTTTCAACTGTAAATGCAACGAAACAGGCGTCGAAAGAAGAACTTGTTCAAAAAGCGAAATTCCATTTAGACCGTATGCTATCTTTCGGAGTTACAACTGTAGAAGCGAAGAGTGGTTACGGATTAGATGATGAGACGGAATGGAAACAATTAGAGGCAACAGCACAATTACAAAAAGAGCATCCGATCGATTTAGTTTCAACATTTTTAGGTGCTCATGCAGTTCCGAAAGAGTATAAAGGTAGATCGAAAGAATTTTTACAATGGATGTTAGACCTACTACCAGAAATGAAAGAGAAGCAATTAGCGGAGTTCGTTGATATTTTCTGTGAAACAGGTGTGTTCTCTGTAGAAGAATCAAAAGAATTTTTATTAAAAGCGAAAGAGCTTGGCTTTGACGTGAAAATTCATGCAGATGAAATCGACCCTCTTGGTGGTGCGGAAGCAGCGGCAGAAATCGGTGCAGCATCAGCGGACCATTTAGTTGGAGCTTCTGATAAAGGGATTGAAATGCTTGCAAACTCGAATACAGTAGCAACATTATTACCAGGAACAACTTTCTATTTAAATAAAGAAAGCTTTGCTCGTGGTCGTAAAATGATTGATGAAGGTGTTGCAGTTGCGTTAGCTACAGACTTTAACCCAGGTAGCTGTCCAACTGAAAATATTCAGCTTATTATGAGCATTGCGATGCTAAAACTGAAAATGACACCAGAAGAAGTTTGGAATGCCGTAACGGTTAACTCATCATATGCCATTAACCGTGGTGATGTAGCTGGAAAAATTAGAGTTGGTCGTAAGGCAGATTTAGTTTTATGGGATGCTTACAATTATGCTTACGTACCGTATCATTACGGCGTAAGTCATGTGAATACAGTATGGAAGAATGGTAATATTGCATATACAAGAGGTGAACAATCGTGGAGCACGGCCACTATTTAAAGAAAAATGCAAAGTTTATTGATCGTGAAGTGACAAAATGGAGTGAGATGATTAAAGATTGGGAGGAAGGCGTAGAAATATTCGGTGCTGCCTTAATTGGAGCACCCCTTTCTAAACCATCTATTAGTCATTCAGGAGCAAGTTTTGCTCCAAAGACAATTCGTGCGATGTTAGATGCATATAGCACATATGCAATTACAGAAGAACACGATATGAAAGAAAGTGTCTTATATGATTGCGGCGATATTACGATGCATGTGACGGATATAAAAGAAAGTCATAAACGAATTGCAAAAACAGTTGGTCATGTAACGAAAGTAAATCCGAACATGATACCAATCGTTCTTGGCGGTGACCACTCGATTAGTTTTCCGAGTATAACAGGTTTTGCAAACAGTAAAGGAAAGGTCGGAATTATTCAATTTGATGCTCATCATGATTTACGTAATTTAGATGATGGAGGCCCGTCAAATGGTACACCATTCCGTAGTTTACTAGAAAATGATGTCATTACAGGGAAACAACTTGTTCAAATTGGAATTCGTAATTTTTCTAATGCACGTGCGTACCATGAATATTCAATAGAACATGGCGTGACAGTGTATACAATGAAAGATGTACGAGAGCGAGAAATAAAAGATATTATCACGGAAAGTATTGAAGTATTAAGAAATCAAGGTGTGACTTCTATTTATATTTCTCTTGATATGGATGTGCTAGACCAAGCGTTTGCACCAGGTTGTCCAGCTATTGGGCCTGGTGGAATGGATAGTACGACTTTACTAGATGCGATTGAATTCCTTGGTAAAGAACCGCTCGTTCAAGGGATGGATATAGTAGAGATTGATCCAACTCTTGATTTTAGGGATATGACGAGTAGAGTAGCAGCGCAAGTGATTATGAGTTTTCTTTTAGCGAGGGAAACGGTTAGTAAGCAGGTTAGTATATAGACGGAAAAGTAGATCTTTATTTATGTCTTATCAAAAACACATCACTACTTAAATGTAGTGATGTGTTTTTGTGTTAAAAGAGAATGAATGTGTGTGGAACTGTTAATGGAATTGCGGTTTTTATAGTGTATTGTGTAAATTTAATTTCTTGCTTCTGAAGTGTTGACGTGTAAAATAATTTTGTGATAAAATAAAAATTTTGCTAAAAAACTAAAATTGTGTTAAACTTGAGAAGGTTACCATATATGGAGGTGGATTATTTGTTTCAAATTGGCGATAACATTGTTTATCCAATGCAGGGAGCAGGTATAATTAAAGCCATAGAAGAGAAGGAAATCTCAGGAGAAAAACAACAGTATTATGTTATAAAAATGTCGGCTAGTAATATGGAACTAATGATTCCAGCAGGGAAAATATTGAATTCGAATATACGACCAGTTACGGATATAACCGCATTAGCACACATAATGGATATTTTTCAGCATGGGGAATCAGATAGATTACTTACGTGGAAGCAAAGGTATAAATTGAACACTGATAAAATAAAGACGGGTAAAATGCAAGAAGGTGCTGAAGTTGTGCGTGATTTAATGCGTATACAGAAAGAAAAAGCACTTAATGCAAGCGAAAAGAAGATGTTAGATAACGCATATGAATTTTTGATTAGTGAACTGGGATTAATTGAAGGTATCACAGAAAATCAGATAAAAAGCTTTTGTTAAGGTTCATTACAAATAATGTATTATATCCCAAAAAAGATCTTGAATTTTTTGGGAACATAATTATAGAAAATTTATCATTTCAAAGACATTCAACTCTTTCAAACCACTTTTAGAGCATTACCTCTATTGTTATTACTACAATCAAATCCATTTTTATTTTTTAATTTCATTTATGAATGTTCGAAGTTTAATTGAATACTTCGATAAAATAGTTACTTGATTTTTGCAATCCTGATTCACACTGGCACGGACGAGGAGCCGTAAGGATGAAAGAGAGGTAGGGCTTTCATTGTTTTAGGTATATAAGTTATTATTTTTAGAAGAATACTGAACCATTTTCACTTCTATTGATAAGGTGTTTTTTATTAAAGAGATAAACGAATTGACAGCCATATAGTTAACAAAAAAGGTTTCCTCCTAAGGAAACCTTTTTAATATTATTTATAGCATTTTATTTTTGGGATATTCGAATTTTTTATTGTAAAGTCGTAAAAATTGACGTTACTATCTAAAAGTAAGTATGATGCGATTATAGTAAGATTTTTTAGGGGGAAGAAAAATGACAAGTTCAAGTAATAAAGCAGCGAGTATTTATGAAGGAACAAATGTAAATGCTGGGGGATTTTTTGAAAACGTTGAAGAAACAAAGTTGTTTGATCCAATTCAAGTTGGAGCTTGGTCTCTTCGTAATCGTATAGCGATGGCACCGATGACAAGATGCTTTGCAGATAATGAGACTGGAGTAGTTGGTGCTGATGTAGTGGAGTACTACAGAAAACGTGCTGCGGATGGAATTGGACTAATTATTACAGAAGGAATTGTCATTAGTCAGAGAGCAAAAGGAAACCCAGGAGTGCCAGGTATTTATACACAAGAACAAATCGATTCTTGGAAACCTGTTACAGAGGCGGTACATAAAGAAGGCGGGACGATTATTGCTCAAATATGGCATGTTGGGCGTATGAGTCATCATGAAATAATTGGTGGTCAAATGCCACAAGCACCGTCGGCTATCGCTGCAGAGGGAAATGTTCCACGTTTTCGTAAACCATTTGATACGCCAGAAGCAATGACGTTAGAAGAAATACAAGAAGTGATCGGTCAATATGCACAAGCTGCGAAAAATGTGATCGAAGCTGGATTTGATGGAGTAGAAATTCACGGTGCACACGGATATTTAATCGATCAATTTACGTATGAGTTTGCGAATAAGCGAACAGATAAATATGGCGGTAATTTAAAACAAAGGTTAACGTTTATGAAAGAAGTAACGGCGGCTGTAATAGAAGCTGTTGGAGCTAATAAAACACTTCTTCGCTTCTCTGCTTTCAAAGGTGATAATCCTACTTATATGTGGGAAAACCCTGAGTTTGCAATTGAAACGTTCATAAATATGTTTAAAGAGGTAGGGTTAACGATGATCCATCCTTCAACGATGAATTATACGCAAGAGATTGCTGACGGAAAGAATTTTCATCAACTAGTAAGAAAATATTGGGATGGTACGATTGTTGGGGTTGGTAATTTGAATCCGAAAGAGGCCGAAGAAGCGTTGGAAGAAGGAACGATTGATGTAGCGGCATTCGGAAGACCGTTAATTGCTAATCCAGACTTTGTTCATCGAATTAAACACGCTGAAAGTTTAGTTGAATATGACGCGAAAGAGCATCTTGCTACGTTAGTATGAATAAAGATAAAAGGAGAGCACATCGAGTGTTCTCCTTTTATTATGGAATTTCATAGGGGGAAGCGGGATGAGTGAAACGCTACTCGTTATTATTAGTATATTACTATTTTTAATGTTGCTTTTAATCGTCTTTTTTATCATTACATTTTTTATAAAAAAACGAACACACCATTCTATTTTAAAATTACATCCGTACTTAGGAAGAATGCGCTACTTACTGGAAAAGATAGGGCCTGAATTTCGACAATATTGGTTTGATCATGATACGGATGGAAAGCCTTTCTCACGTTATGATTTTCAAAGTGTTATGTTTTTAGCGAAATATCGCTCTGAAATACTTGGTTTTGGATCAAAACGAGATTTTGAAGCTTCTGGCTATTATATTGCTAATACATTATTTCCGATATTAACTGAGGAATTAAGTGTGAATCTTACGCAAGAGCGGGAAGGTAAAAAGTACGTGATTCATAAAGAAGGGTTATTTTCAAGAAGAGAAAAATTGACAGCGGATACAACGAATCTGTGGCTGTATGAAGAAGATGATGTAATTATAGTTGGTGAGAACCGTAAATATCCGTGGAAGCTACATGGCATGTTTGGTGCATCTGCAACTTCTTACGGTGCGATTGGAGAAAATTATATTTTAGCGAGTGGTTTTGGAGCGAAAATGGCAGGCGGATCGTGGATTAATACGGGTGAAGGCGGCGTTATTCCAGAACATTTACATACAGGAGCAAATATCGTTGCACAAATTGGTCCAGGGTTATTTGGATATCGTGATGAGGACGGTAATTTTTCAATGGAAAAATTCATGGAGAAAGCGAAAGAAAGTAATATTAGAGCATTCGAATTGAAATTTGGGCAAGGTGCTAAAATACGTGGTGGTCATTTAGAGGGGCAAAAAGTAAATGAGAAAATTGCTTTTGTTCGCAACGTCCGAAAGGGAGAGACGATTAATTCACCGAATAGATTTTCATTTTTAAAGAATGCAGCGGATACACTTTGTTTTATTCAACAGTTGCAAGAAAGCGGCGGTAAACCAGTTGGAATGAAAATTGTAATTGGTCAGCAGAAGCCTTTGGAAGATTTAATAAAAACAATGAAAGAACTAAACATTTACCCAGATTTTATTACAATAGACGGTTCAGAAGGTGGGTCAGGGGCAACGTATAAATCGATGGCAGATTGTATGGGACTGCCGCTTATCCCAGCATTACTTACATTTATCGATACAGCAAATCATTATGGTGTCCGTAACAAGTTTAAAGTATTTGCATCGGGTAAATTAATAACACCAGATAAAGTAGCGATTGTTTTAGCGATTGGAGCGGATGCTGTAAGTTCAGCCCGCGGATTTATGATGGCAAGCGGCTGTATTATGGCCCTTCAATGTAATTCTGGCCAATGTCCATCTGGTGTAGCCACGACGAATCCACATTATCAAAAAGCATTAGATCCGTATGAGAAGAAGTGGCGAGTCATGAATTATATTATTAGTATGAGATATAGTTTATTTTCATTAGCGGCAGCGGCGGGAGTGAAGAGCCCGCGCTATTTAACTAGAGAGCATATTGTGTTTAAAGACGAGGTGGGGAGAGTAATTCCTCTTTCGGAGTTGTTTCCTATAGTAAATCAAACCTAAAAGTATATTTGATATGTAAGATTTTTTAGAGGAATACTCATATTTTGGGGAAAATTAGGAGTATAATAGGGAAGTGTTTTTTAAAATGACTATTTTTAGGGAGAGATTCACTTGCAGCAAGGTTCTTACAGTATTACAATTTTTTTACTCGTCATAGGGCTCGTTATATTTAGACGCATGCGGTCTATGAATCGACCAATTAATAATAAAGGAAGACGACTACTATTGCCATTATTTTTCTTATTACCAGGTTTTTCTTTATATGCAGCACCGATACAACTTGCTGATTGGAAAATTGGTATAGCTGCTGGGATCGGATTGTTATTGTCAATTCCACTTATTATTTTAAGTGGGTATGAAGTCAGAGAAGATGGTCAAATTTATGCAAAAAAAGTATCGCTTTTATTGCGACATTTTTAGTTATCGTTCTTTTACGTGCTTATTTTAGAAGACATTTACAAGGGTTAGATCCAAAGTCAATCGGTATTCTTTTCTACACTCTTGCGGTTTGTTATATAGTACCTTGGCGTATTGGATGCTATATGAAATTTCGTAAAGTATATGTAGAGAAAGAGAAAATTGAGACGTCAATAAGCTAAAAGTCATACATTTGTGTGGCTTTTTCTTTTAAAATTTATCGGGTAAACAGATGAAAATAAGGTGTGAAAAAACACTGTTTAATTTTCTGAATATTTTTACTTTAACTTCTTGAAAAATCATTGTAATCCACTGGGATAAAGGCGTTTATAAAGGTTTTCACATGTAATGAAAAGTGCTCGTTCACTTGAAAGAACAAAAAATGTTTGTTAAGGTAGGGAACCATAAGCGAAAACAAGAAAATAGAAAAAGTCATTTTTCGAAATTTTGAATGGCTTATGGACTAAGGGAGAGATTTGGTGAAGATTGAAATTATGGTTTCGCTTGCTATTTATATGGCAGGTATGTTGTATATCGGATATTGGTCTTATAAGAAGACATCCAATTTATCAGATTATATGTTAGGCGGAAGGGGACTCGGTCCAGCAGTTACAGCTTTATCAGCTGGTGCTTCTGACATGAGTGGTTGGATGCTAATGGGATTACCTGGTGCGATGTATGCAACAGGATTATCAAGTGTATGGATTGCGATAGGTTTATTAATAGGTGCTTATGCAAACTATTTAATCATTGCCCCGCGTTTACGAACGTATACAGAAGTGGCAAATGATTCAATTACGATTCCAGACTTTTTAGAAAATCGGTTTAAAGATCGTACGAAAATACTTCGTTTTGTCTCCGCTATCGTCATTTTAGTATTTTTCACATTTTATGCGTCGGCTGGTTTAGTTTCAGGTGGACGTTTGTTTGAAAATTCTTTTAACCTTGATTATAAAATTGGTTTATTTGTAACAGTGGGTGTCGTTGTTGCGTATACACTATTTGGTGGTTTTCTAGCTGTAAGTTGGACGGACTTTGTGCAAGGTTGTATTATGTTTATTGCACTTGTACTAGTGCCAATTGTTGCTTTTACGGATGTCGGTGGTGTAACAGAAACATTCAATACGATTAAGCAAGTTGATGCATCACATTTAGATATGTTTAAAGGGACTACAATACTTGGTATTATTTCATTTTTAGCATGGGGTCTTGGGTATTTTGGTCAACCACATATTATTGTCCGTTTTATGGCAATTACTTCTATTAAAGATTTAAAAACTTCTCGTAGAATTGGTATCGGTTGGATGACGATTTCAATTATAGGTGCAATGCTTACTGGTCTAATTGGTATCGCTTATTATGCTAAAAATAATGCGACATTACAAGACCCAGAAATGGTCTTTGTAACATTCTCAAATATTTTATTCCATCCGTACATTACAGGATTTTTATTATCAGCTATTTTGGCTTCGATTATGAGTAGTATTTCCTCACAATTACTTGTTATTTCAAGTGCCGTAACGGAAGATTTCTATAAAACATTTTTCCGTCGTAATGCAAGTGATAAAGAACTTGTATTTATCGGTAGGCTGTCAGTATTAGTTGTAGCGATGATTGCAGTTGTTTTAGCGTATCATCCGAGTGATACAATTTTAACGCTTGTTGGATATGCTTGGGCAGGATTTGGATCAGCATTTGGACCAGCAATTTTATTAAGTTTATATTGGAAGAGAACGAACAAATGGGGCGTTCTTGCTGGGATGATTGTCGGGGCATTAGTTGTTATTACTTGGGTACAAATTCCAAGTTTAAAAGCGACTATGTATGAAATGGTACCTGGATTCTTCTGTAGCTTATTAGCTGTTATTATTGTAAGTTTATTAACGAAAGAACCAGTTAAAGCGATACATCGTGAATTTAATGAGATGGAAGCAGTATTGGAAGAAGAAAAGAAATGATTTGCAAAAAGAGTAAACGGTGAATAGCGTTTACTCTTTTTACATGTAAAATGAAAGTAAGGACTTATTGACAATAAAAAATAAGTAACTTATAATAAATCTTGAGTTCGAGATAATAAATGTTCATAATGAAAATTTATTATGGTTATAAATCGAACAAATATTTTTTGTGAATTATCTTGAATTCGAGATAATCCAATAGGTTAGACACCGATACGTAATCTTGTAATTAATATCTCGAATTCGAGATAAAATTATAATGACGGATTTTACTTTGTAGCATGGACAAAATGAATAATGAATTTAAATGTAAAAGAATTTTTATAATGAAATAAAAAAGGGGTGGAAGAAATGGAAAAGAAAACAATGGGAATCCATCATATTACAGCGATTGTAGGGCATCCACAAGAAAATGTAGACTTTTATGCTGGTGTATTGGGGTTACGTTTAGTGAAACAAACAGTGAATTTTGATGATCCAGGTACGTACCATCTGTATTTTGGAAATGAAGGAGGAAAGCCTGGAACAATTATTACGTTTTTCCCATGGACAGGTGCTCGTCAAGGTATTATTGGAGATGGTCAAGTAGGAATTACGTCTTACGTTGTACCAAAAGGTGCAATGGAGTTTTGGGAAAATAGATTAGAAAAATTCGATGTTTCGTATACAAAAATGAATCGTTTTGGAGAGCGGTATTTAGAATTTGATGATCCGCATGGTTTGCATATAGAATTAGTTGAAAGAGAAGAAGGCGAATTAAATAATTGGAGTTTTGGAGAAGTTACACCAGAAGTAGCAATTAAAGGGTTTGGAGGTGCTGTTCTTTTATCTACACAGCCTCAAAAAACAGCTGAATTATTAGAACATATTATGGGTCTTGAGAAAATTGGAGAAGAGGGTGAATTTGTTCGATTCCGTTCTTCTGCTGACATTGGAAATATTATTGATTTGAAATTATCAACAATCAGTCGTGGCCAAATGGGCGTTGGCACAGTTCATCATATTGCCTGGAGAGCGAGTGACGATGCTGATCAGCTAGACTGGAAAGAGCATGTGTCGCGTTTTGGATATCACGTAACTCCTGTACAAGATCGAAATTATTTTAACGCGATTTATTTTAGAGAACATGGTGAAATCTTATTTGAAATTGCAACAGATCCTCCTGGTTTCGCTCATGATGAATCGTTAGAGACGATGGGTGAGGAATTAAAGTTACCGGAACAATATGAACAACATAGAAAACAGATTGAACAAACGCTTTTACCATTTGAAGTGAGAAATTTAGATTAAAGTGATTGAAGGGGGAAAAGGATTATGATGAAACATGTTTTTCAAAAAGGAAAAGATACGTCAAAACCAGTGTTGTTATTACTTCATGGCACAGGTGGTAATGAATTAGATTTACTACCACTTGCAGAAATAGTTGATCCGGAAGCGTCGGTATTAAGCGTTAGGGGAAATGTGTTAGAGAATGGGATGCCGCGTTTCTTCCGCCGATTAGCAGAAGGCATTTTTGATGAAGAGGATTTAATTTTCCGTACGAAGGAATTAAATGAATTTTTAGATGAAGCGGCTAAAGAATATAAATTCGATAGAAATAACATTGTAGCTATCGGTTATTCGAATGGGGCAAATATCGCAGCAAGCTTATTATTCCATTACGAAAATGCATTGAAAGGTGCTGTGCTTCATCACCCAATGGTACCAAGAAGAGGAATGCAATTAGCAAATTTAGCAGGGAAATCTGTATTTATTGCTGCTGGGACAAATGACCCAATTTGTTCATCAGCAGAGTCAGAGGAATTGAAGGTACTATTAGAAAATGCAAACGCGAATGTAACAATGCATTGGGAAAATCGAGGGCATCAATTAACGATGGGTGAAGTAGAAAAAGCAAAAGAGTGGTATGACAAAGCATTTTAAAAAAGAAGCATCTGCTAATCATTAGCAGATGCTTCTTTTTTATTTAAGACTGGATTGCAAGATGAGATGAAGAAAGTGGTAGCTTAATATCAACAATTGTACCTTTATTTAATTCGCTTGAAATGTGTAATTTACCATGATGTTCTTCAATTATTTTGTAACACATCATTAATCCTAGTCCTGTGCCTTTTTCTTTTAAACTATAAAAAGGTTCGCCTAGACGGGAGATACGATCTTCTGGAATGCCACAACCTTCATCGATAATTCGTATTAAGATGAAATTATCCTCTAATGGTTTTGTTTGGATGAAAATATTTCCGCCATTTGGCATCGCTTCTATCGCATTTTTTAATATGTTTATAAAAACTTGTTTTAATTGGTTACCGTCACATTGAATATCATATACGTAATCAAAATGATCCATGATGATATGAACGCTATGCATAATTGCAGTCGGTAAAATAAATGTAACTACCTCTTCAATTAAAGTTTGTATGTTACAAGTTTGGATAGATAATACTTGTGGCTTAGACATCGCCATAAATTGACTCGTGATGGATTCCATTTGTGAAATCTCACTTAACATAACATCGATATACCATTTTTGCTCCTCATTTATTTCAGGGAGGAGCAACGTTAGAAAACCTTTTAGAGAAGTGAGTGGATTTCGAATTTCATGGGCAATTCCAGCTGTCAGTTGTCCGACTACTGCGAGCTTCTCAGATTTTCGTAATAACTTTTCAGTTTCTTTTAGCTCAGTAACATCTCTCCCCATCACGATAAGACCTTTGCGAGAACCGTCAGGATGATAAAGCGGGACTTTTGATATACTTAAGATTAGATCGAAATCATCTCTATGTATAATAAATTCCTCGCCATGAAGAATTTGTCTTTGTTGCCATGCTAGTTCATCAATTTCTTCACAATGTAAAAAAGCTTCTCGGTATGCTTCATTATATTGAATGAGTTCGCTATCTTTTTTCCCATGGTAAGGTACATGATGGAAATTGAAGCAAGAAAGTGCGTAGTCATTTGCCTCAAGCCAGCGCCCTTCATGATCTTTAAATATAACAAAGGCAGGCATGGAGTTTACTAATGTACGTAATCTCTTCTCACTTTCTTTTAGCATATTCTCAATTCTTTCTGATTTTTCAAGCGGCTTCATAATAGCATATACGCCAGTAAGACGATTTTGAACAAAAATAGGAACTAGTTTTGTCACAACATCTAATAAGAATCCATTTTTATGATAAATAGATAAGATATACTCTTGTTGATTATCCGCTTCAGTATTCTTTATATTTTGTAATACTTGCTCAGAAATATGGGCTTCTAAAATAGAGGTAATATTTTTCTGTTCTAATTCTAAAGAAGTGTAACCTAATATTCTTTCGGCAGAAGGATTTATATGTAGAATAACTCCTTCTAAATTTAATGAAATAATACTATCAGGATTGTGTTCGAACAGAGATGCGTACATTTCTGTTAATGAACGATCTTGTATATGGTTTCGCAAACGTCTAGAAATGTTCGGATGACGTTTTTTTTGAGTTGGTGAATATTTTTTACGACTCATAATAGTTCCTCCGTACAAATAGCATCTAAAAAGATTTGTCTATTCATAACTATAATATAGATGTAATGTGTATTTCTATAAAAAATGGAAGTTATAGAATAAATTTTGTTTTTTTTATTTTTTGTAAGGTGAATGCAGGGTGGTAATAAGGGGAGCTTATATTGTTTTATAAACCTTTTGTAAGTTACAGACGGCTGTTTTCCATATAACATTAGGGTAGAGGAGGGGAGAGGAAATGAAAAATTATATTCAAGGGATTAATCACGTGCAAGTAGCTGCACCTGTAGGGTGTGAAGAAGAGGCGCGTGATTTTTATGGGAATATGATTGGTATGGAAGAAATTCCAAAGCCAGAAGAGTTGAAAAAACGAGGCGGATGTTGGTTTAAATGCGGAAATCAAGAAATTCATATTGGTGTCGAGCGGAACTTTACACCAGCTAAAAAGGCTCATCCAGCTTTTTATGTGAATGAAATTAATGAATTTAAGCAAACACTTATAGAGCAAGGTGTTAAAGTGATTGATGATTATGCACGGCCAGATGTAATTCGATTTTACGTGTCAGATCCATTTGGAAACCGAATTGAATTTATGCAAAATAAAGACTAGGTGGATTCCCACCTAGTCTTTAACTTCTTCTGAAAAGTCCTAACACTTCTACAGTTTCTGTAATATTAACGAATGCATTCGGGTCGATTTCAGAAATTGTTAGTTTCATACTTGCTAATTCTTCACGAGAAACGACGGTCATAAGTACACGCTTTTTCTCGCTTGAATAAGCACCTTCGCCATCAAGTAACGTTATTCCACGTACAACAGTTGAAAGAAGCTGTTTTTTCATTTTTTCTGCTTCATTTGTTACAATCATAAGTGTAACTTTACGATGTTTTGTATGAACAGCATCAATTACTTTACCAGTTACATAAATTGAAAGTAAGCTTGTAAGTGCAACATCCCAGGTGAAGAAGAATCCTGCGATTATTACAACGACTGCATTTAAAATAATAAGGAATCCGCCAAGTTTAATGTCTCGCTTGCGGGATAAAAGCATACCGATAATATCAAATCCACCAGTGGATCCATTACAGTTAAAAACAAGACCAATACCAGCTCCGGCGATGACACCTCCGAAGATAGAAGATAACAATGGATCTGTTGCTACGACTTTTACTGGAACGTAGTATAATGCAACAGATAATACAACTACAGAGACAACTGTGTTAAAAATTACTTTTTTTCCAAGACCTATGTACCCTAAAATAAGGATAGGTAAGTTTAATACAAAGTTAATAATGCCTGTGTTTACAGGGGTTACAATCCCTAAAATAATAGCAATTCCGCCAATTCCACTACTTAAAATTTTGTGGGGGATAAGGAAAAGATTAAAGGCAACCGCAATAATAATAGAACCGATAATAACACCAAGGAATCTGACCATTTCTTTCCCGTCCTTCACTGAAAAATTCATATTATTTCAAGATTATATATGATATTGAAAGTTTTGGGTAAAAACAGTTTATTTTGGTAAATTAGATTAATCAAAAGAATTTGAGTATTTTATCATTTGAAAGGGGATACAGTTGTGAAGATAAAAACATATCAACAGAAAAGCCCGTTGAAGCAAGAATGTGAGGATTCTTATTTTTGTAATAAAGAAAAAAAGATTTATGGTGTATGTGACGGTGCAACACCACTTGTCCCGTTTCGTGATGAAAAGGGACATAATGGAGCATACATCGCTTCGCATTTATTTGCAAGTTATTTTACTGCATTACGAGAGAATCATAGTTTACAATTTGCAGTTGCCAAAGCAAATGAAGCATTGCAAAGCAAAATGTTAGAATATGAAGTAGACATGGGAAAAAAAGAGCATTTGTGGTGCACATGTATCGCGGCAGTTCAAATAGTTGGTGAGAAAATTGAATATGCACAATTAGGGGACTGTATGATTGTCGCAACTTTTCAAAATGGAACGATGCAAGTATTAACGAAAGACACAGTTGAAGGAATTAGTAAACGAGCAAAAAGGAAGAGGGAAGAAGATCGTAAAAAAGGGTTATCTGTACCAGAAGAATATGTTTTTCAAGATGTGCGACAACAGTTAAAATACAATCGTTATCTTGCAAATATGCCAAATGGTTATTCAGTTGCAAATGGAATGAAAGAAGCGATACATTATTTACAACATGGTGAATTACATATAGATGAAGTGAGTGGAATTTTTATTTGTTCAGACGGGTTATTCCACCCAGATTGGTCATTAGAACAAACTGTTGCATATATAAGAAAGAATAGTATAAACGAATATGTAGCAATCATTGAAGAGCTAGAAGCGGAAAAGAGAATAAGGCCAGATGATAAAACGATTATTATGATTGATTTTTAAGAGGAGGCAGTTCAAATGGAAATTAAATGTGTCAATCTAACATTTCAAGATGAATTAGTTCCTTTAGAAAAAGTAAATCAACTGATTATTCACCATACAGCTGAAGATGGATGGGACGTGTATAAAACGCATGAATTTCATCAAACTGTAAGAGGGTGGAGCGGAATTGGTTACAACTATTTTATTGAAGAAGATGGAACTGTAGTGGAAGGGCGAGGTTTACATATTGGAGCGCATGCGAAAGACCATAACCGTTATACAATTGGAATATGTATGACGGGAAATTTCGATAAATACGATCCAACTCCTGCACAAGTGAATGCATTATATTCTTTATGCAAAATGTTTATGAAGCAATTTGCTATAAAGGAAAAAAATATACTAGGTCATAGGGAGTTAGAAGGAGTTACAAAAAGCTGTCCTGGTAATCGTTTTTCTATGGTAGAGTTAAGGAAGATATTATCTTAAATATAGAGGAGTAACAACGATGATGAATATAAAAATACCAAATGATAAAAAAGAAGAGCTTGTAGCGCAAATTCAGCAATTTTTCATGGAAGAAGATCTAGATGAAATTGGACGTTTCCAAGCAGAGCGTTTAATAGAAGAAATGATTAAATTAGTTGGACCATTTGCATACAATCAAGCAATTGGAGATGCAAGAAAGCTTGTAAGTGAGAAATTAACGAATATCGAAGAAGATTTATACGTGTTAGAGAAGAATGAAGGAAAATAAAAAAAGAGCCGATGTGGTATTATCCCCTATAGGTAGACAGTAAAAAAAGAGTCCATCTGATATGATGGACTCAATACTGTTTTATCTGGAGGGGATTTTTTTATGGCAAGAAAAGGACAATCATTTCAAAAATATACAGAAGAACTAAAGCGAGAAGCAGTTCGTCTTCGATTAGAAGAGAGAAAATCATTGCGAGAAATTCGTGAACAACTCGGTGTGAAGAGCGATGCCCAGATTATTGAGTGGGTAAAACGTGCGCAACAGGGGGAGTCCTTTGATGATCAACGTGGTGTCTGGAATCGAAAGAATTTTAATAGTCTAGAAGAAGAAAATGCTTATTTGAAGGCACAGGTTGAGTATTTAAAAAAGCGCAATCCAAATCTACATGGGAAGGAATGGTCCTAAAGAAAGAACGATTTTCTCTTATCGATTCATTACGCCAAGCCTATCCACTCCGATGGTTGCTTCAAATCGCGGAAGTTTCTAAGGCTGGCTACTATAAATGGCGGAAATATCATAACGTGCAGCGTTTACGTCAGAAAAGGGATAGGTGGCATAAAGAACATATTTTATCTATTCATCGTCAGCACCCTTACTATGGGTATAAACGTATGACTCGTGCTTTGGCTCGAGAAGGAATGGTAATGAATCATAAACGTGTTCGTCGTCTTATGAGAGAGCTGGGTATTCAATCTATCATTCGAAAAAAACGTCCGTTTTATGGAAGAAAAACATCTGTGGTATTTAAAAATCATTTGAATCGAGAGTTTCAAGCTGAAAAGCAAAACCAAAAATTCGTAACAGATATTACTTATGTACGAATCGGAGAACAATTTGCCTATTTGTCAGCTGTGTTAGATCTATACAACAATGAAATTGTTGCCTGGAAGCTATCTTCAAGAAATGATTTAGATTTGGTTTTAACTACATTACGTCAATTAGAAGGGAAGTCATTAACTACTAAGCCCCTTTTCCATTCAGATCAAGGGTTTCAATATACATCTAAATCCTACGCAAAACAGTTAGAGAAATTAGGATTTGTCGGTAGTCATTCTAGACGTGGAAACTGTTTTGATAATGCGTGTATCGAATCATTCTTCTCACATTTAAAAACAGAGAAGTTGTATTTAGTGCGCCCAAAAACATATGAAATGGCCTACCGAGCAATTCAAGAATATATTCAGTTTTATAATACAGAAAGATTCCAAGAAAAACTTCACGGCCTTTCCCCGATAGAATATCGGGAAAAGGCCGTGGCATAATACTCTTTTTATTACTGTCTACTTGACAGGGAGATGACCATCTTCCTTTTTAAAAATGCATGTAAGTACTATTTATAGATGTCACCACGATTTCCAATGGCTTGTATGTATATGTCTTTCTCATCATGATTTATTTCAAATAAAATTCGAAAGGTTCCAACCCGTAATCGATATAGATCTGTGTAACCCTTCATACTTTTAATATCTCCTTCAGGAGGGATTTCAAGAAGCCCCTTCAATCCTTCAGCAATTCTTTTTTGTATTCCTTTTTCTTGCTTTGCAATAAATTTCACCGCGGACTTATGGTAAATCAATTTGTAGTCCGAATTCACGTTTTGCGTCCTCCCCTGATACATATCCTTCTTCACTATTTAGTTGTTCTATTTCTTGTGTAGACAATGGTTCATGATCTGAATCCGCCATATCAATTTTTTCCCAATCGTTAGGTTTCTTTTTTGAGCGTTGAACAAGAAATTCTAAAAAATCAAACGCTGCTTTTTCATCTTGTCGGTCAAGACGATCTATCAATTGATACAACTCATCTTTACGAATAGCCATGTGGTGCACCTACCTTCAGTTTTATTTTGAATGTCCACTAATTAATATTAGTGGACATGAAGTGTGGGAAAATAAATGTTTGATGTCCGCTAATATAAATTGATAAGATTAAAATAGCATGTCCGCTAATGTAAGTCAATAAAAGAGGAGGTATTTATGCATTCTATTAAAACAATTTCTATACAAGCAACATCTTTGATTTCCGATTTTATTTCTAGCTTATCTCAAGAAGGAGATTTGCATACAAAAACACTAAAAGAATATACGAGTGATTTAAAAGATTTTGTATTTTGGTTTGAAAATGTGTGGGGAAAACATGCTGAGGATACTCTTTTTCATCCAATAGAAGTTACCGCTCGCACTATCGCTCGATATCGAGAGCATATGCAAGTTACAAGATTACTAAAACCTTCTACGATTAACCGGCGCATTAATTCAATCAAACGTTATTTTGACTGGGCTAAGCAAAAAGGACTGGTACAAACAAATTATTCAAAATCAATTAAGTTTGTACCAACAGAAAAAACGAGTCCCAAACGCATGTCAGATAAAGAAGAAGCCACTTTAATGCATGCCGTTGAAAAATACGGCACACTACGTGACAGGACAATGATTATTTTTATGCTTCATACTGGCCTTCGTTCAATGGAAGTTTGTGATGTTCAAATAGAGGATGTTATCATGAAAAAAAGAGGCGGCTATGTTGTTGTTCGATCTGGAAAACGAAATAAACAGAGGGAAGTGCCTTTGAATAGTACAGCTCGTTGTGCACTAGAAGAACATATCAGATTAAGTGAGATTTCACAGAGTTATTTGTTTCCTTCTTCTAAAACAGGAAAACGCCTACAAGAAAGAGCGATCCGCCATATTCTTCAGAAGTATATTAGACTTGCAAAGTTAGAAGGATTTAGTGCCCATGATTTAAGGCATCGCTTTGGTTATGTGATGGCTGAACGCACACCATTACATCGTCTTGCACAAATTATGGGACACGATAACTTGAATACCACGATGATTTATGTAAGAGCTACACAAGAAGACTTACAGGGAGAAGTAGAAAAAATTGCCTGGCACTAAAGAATGCACATCATCCTATTCATTTGGTCATGTGATACAAACTAAGAATTGTAACAGGAGGAACAAGGGTTATGCCTGTAGATTTTTTAACACCTGAACAAGAAGAAAAATATGGTTGTTTTTGTGTCCCCCCCAACATCAGAGCAGTTAGCAAAATATTTTGGGTTAGATGATACAGACAAAGAACTGATATGGAATCGTCGTGGAGAGCATAATCAACTTGGTTTCGCTGTTCAATTAGGAACCGTTAGGTTCTTAGGAACATTTTTATCTGATCCTACAAATGTACCACAATCGGTTATTACATATATGGCAAATCAACTTCATCTAGATGCTCAAAGCTTTTCTCGTTATCGAAATAAACGAAGTCAATGGGAAACCAACTATGTTAGGGCGAGCAATTGGAGAATTGGGGAGCCTCTTTAAAACACGTTATTTACTCTTATATTTACATGATGAAAATTATCGTCTTAAAATTTTAAATCAACTCAATAGAGGAGCAGCAAGGCATAGTTTAGCGAGGGCTGTATTTTACGGCAAACATGGAGAACTTCATCAACCCTATCGAGAAGGACAAGAAGAGCAATTAGGCGCATTAGGTTTAGTAGTAAATGCAATTATTGTATGGAATACACGATATATAGAATCTGCGTTACAAGTACTCCGAAATCGCGGTTATACAATTGATAATGATGATATATCTAGACTTTCACCATTAAGCCATAAACGCATTAACATAGTAGGTCGGTATTCATTTGTTCTCCCAGAAGAAGTAAAAGATGGGCAATTACGTACATTAACATATGAAGAAACAAACAAAAAGGAACCTAATTCTTTATACGAATAGGTTCCTAATATCCGCTAATGCTTGTTGCGTGATTTTGTTCCATTGCTACACATATCCCATATATTATAGTTTCTTGATAGTAAAACTATCATGTATATAAATGAACCAGTTCCTAAACCTGTATGCAGTCGATTTTTTAGTTTCAATAAAGTCTTTCCCTTCTTTTTTTATGATTTTAAGATAAGGTTATTTAATTTTGATTGTATATAAAATGTGTAGAATATTCCTCCAAAAAATAAGCCTACAGATAGTCCACTTATGGCAGAATAAATTATATTAAACGAAATATTTTTATAATATGATGAACAAATTCTTAAAGTTACATTTAAGAGATATTTTACAAAGAAATTAATCAATATAATTATTAATGGAAGGTAACATTTCTTCCTGAATGTAACCGTCTCTTGCTTGAATAAAATTTGATATTTTGCATATAACAAATAGCAAATCAAAATGCCTGGAAGAATGAAAATCGTATAGCTTATTAAACAATATCCTAAGTAAGAAAATTTAGTGATAATTTTATCTATCCCCATATCATAAAGATCCTGGGAACAAGGAACATTTTAGATAAATTAATTGGTCTTTCTTGAGAAATAGCAATACCCCTTTTTATTAAAATGAATAATAATATCCATACCCATAATGGAGTTCTTATAAATATTTCTTTAATCATAGTATACATTGTATATCTCCTTTTTTTTATTAATATTTACATCAAAGGAGATATAAAGAAATGCTTTTAAACATAAGTAGTTATTGGGAATGTTTTTTTTATGAAGAAACATATTTTCTTGACACAAATACTTTTTCTTTTTCGTCTTAAGATACTAACCGAAAAACTTATCAAAACCCTTATAAATTAACAATGATTTACTTTATGTTTTTTACTGTTACGGATTAAAAAAGTTACAAAATGATTAGTATGTGGGCAAATTGTGGGCAGCCCCATTATTAGAAAGTCACTTATGTATGATGTATTCCTACAAGGTTAAATTTTAATAATAAAAAGTACAGCGTATATGTACAGTGCGACCCACACTATATATACCATTCACCTGACACAACCAGGTAAACACTGGCCATACTCTCATGAATTATTGTACATCATGTAGGGTTTCTTTAGCAACGTTTACCAAATTATTGGTGACGTTGCTTTTTGTTTATACAAAGGAGCTCTTAGTCTATGAAAAAGACAATCAATGTTATCGCAACGAAAGAAACCTTCCACAACCTTTCTACATTCAAAGAAGTAGAAGAACTAAACAAACCTATACGTGCATACAGAGATAATATCCGTATGTCCATTAAGCGTACCGACGTACAATTTAAACTCATTACATTACTTGAAATTTTAAAACGCCACAGCTGTAAATATGTAAGTGTTAGTTTCCTATGCAAAAATTCAATTGCTGACATAATGGAAGTTTCATATAAAACTGTACAACGTTTAATGAAGAATCTTGACCTGGTCAAGAAAAACTGGAACATGAAATAGATTATGCAATTGATTTTGAATACTGATACGGAGTCATTCCATTTAATGATGAGTGCGGACGAATGGAATGGTAATACATATAAATAAATTCAGCTACTAACTGAGTTACTTGAGCGAGAGAAATCAGTTTTTCTCCATGCAAACATTCACGTTTAAAGATGCTAAAAAATGATTCGATCACAGCGTTATCCCAACAGTTCCCCTTGCGGGACATACTTTGTTGAATCTTTTGTTGCTTACAAAAATCAGTAACTGTATAACTGGCAAACTGGGATCCTTGATCACTATGAAATAAAATCTTTTTGTGACTTCCATAAACATTTTTAACTTGCTGAATTGTGTCCTTTACTAATTGCGCATCTTGGTGAGTATCCAAAGAGTAACCAAGCACCCGCCGGGTGCTAATGTCTAATGCAGCACAAAAATACACTTTCAATCCATTTACTAAACGAAATTCTGTAATATCACATACAACTGTTGGAACGTCTTTCTTACCAGGTTTAAAGGAGCGCTCTAGTACATTTGGGAATGTATAATGGTCTTGCTTTCTTTTTTTATAATACGTGACAACTTTTGACTTTAATCCAGCTCGACATAAAGCTTGTCTTACTTGAGATAAGCTCACCATAACATCTCTATTTATAAGATAACGGTACAGTTTTCGATACCCCATTCTACCTTTTAAACGTTTAAATTGCATGACAATATAAGCCGCTGTCTTTTTACGTTGTTTCTGACCTTCAGTGGCTTTACGATGAAAATAGTCGTAAAAACCACTCGCAGACACTTGTAATCGATAGCAAAGCCAGCGCACTCCAAATATGTGGTGATATTGTTTGATAAACTGAAAACGTGTTAGTTTTGGTTTTTGGCAAAGAAGGTTGCCGCCTTTTTTAAAAATTCATTTTCCTTTTTTAATGCCTGGATTTCTCTTCGTAAAGAACGTAGTTCTGCCATATCAGTTCCCTTACTATCTAAAAGTGGAGAAGAATATTTTTTTATCCATGAATTAAGAGTCCCATGTCCTAGATCAAATTCTCTTTGAATACTGGAAATTGTACGCCCTTCTTTGATTACCAATTCAACACATTGTTTTTTAAATGTTTCATCATACTGTTTTTTCATCTGAAACACCTCTTATATAGAATAATTTATCTCTATACTGTGTTCCAGTTTTACTGTACCACCTCAAAATGAATAAAAGTAACGAACAGAAAAAGGGCGCTCATAAGAGCGTTTTTTCTGTTTGTAGAATTCTAAACATATTTTATTTTTCAATATACATAGAAAGTATAATTGTACATGTATATGGGTGTCCTGTTTTATTTATTCCTTTCACATCAATTATAAGATTGTATATATCCGATTGCTCTATATGCTGTAACGTAGCAGATAAAATATTTGTATCTACTTGTCGAAATCCATCAGATTATGAACTCAGTGTAGCTGTCCAATGAACAACGCGAATCATAATAGAGACCACCTCCGCTTCAACAGTTTTTTATCAAAAGATGGGATTTTTAATTTTGCTTTATTAGCGGGTATTTTCAAATGGAAAGGTGCTTATTGTTGATACCGTACCATCATTAAATAGGCATCTTTACCTTCCGTGTTCATACGTATCTGCCAGTCTCCCACTTTCATACTTTTTAGTTGAAACATATGAATGAAAACCCCTTTAAAAAGATATTATGACCCTTTGTTACTAATGTATCTTGTTTATTATAAACCTTCCCTGATGAGGAAATAAGTTGTATCTCTACCTGTTTACTCGTTATTAAAATTAATACGGTTCCTGTTTTTAACGTATCTACAGAAAACATTGTGCCATTTTCTTAATGGGGAATCAGTTCTACACCTAAAATCGTTTGGTTTTCTGTCGTTCCTAACTCTGTATAGGGCTCACTCATAGAAGGAAAGGAAGATGTTGACTGCACTTCCTTTCCGAATGGAATCATGGTCTAATGTAACATCAGAAAAAAGGTGGATAGCGTACGGCATAAGTAAAAAGCAAAAGCTTGATAGCCATTATTAATGTTTTTGAGGTTTTACCTAATATTGAAATCATTCAAGCCAATGGACACGATTCACAGTTTACACATAGTGATTATAATCCTATGAGTACTGTGTTTACGGGGATTCAAATCCATTGGAATTACATTAAAGGCTCAAACGAATCAATTGGAAAAAATGAGGTTTGTAGCAGTTGTTGATTCAGGTGTTCAGAGCACACATCCTAATTTAAAGATAAGATAAACCTCGGTTATGATTATGTACGAAATAATATGGTTGATGTTTAAATAATGTAATTCCTTTTACGTCGAAAAAGAGAAGTCTGGAATGTAAATTTCCCTTTTTTGACTCACATATACACATACTTTTACTTTTTGAACAATTTTGTCAGACTACGGAAAACATTGTAGTTTTTTATATAAAGAAAATAACAGGAATAAACAGAGTATTTCACGTATATCTTAAAATGGTGATAACAACCCAAAAAATTCCATTTACACAAAAAAATATGTTTATAATACCAATAAAACATATAAAGTTCTGAGTTTCTTCACCGTCTCGAAAAGAGAGTATGCTATATCAAATCCATTTTTATAGGGGGGTATTTTATGAATTCATTACAAGAACAATCCATTATTCCTTATAATGTACTGGTAAGCCCGCCAAGGGGCACTGCAGGGAGTCAATTTGGTGATTTTGAGGACCTTATTACTTCCCTAAAAGAAGCATGGGTGGAATTTCAAAAAACAGGTAGTGACAAATTATTAACAACGGTTCTACAGAACGGATTCTCAGCAGCGAGTGGGGGAAGCTTCAATTATCTAGCAGTTTTACAAGCTGGTATAGGAATATTAGGAACAGTTTTAGGCGCTGAAATTCCTGGCGTTGCTGTTGCAGCACCAATTCTCAGCATGGTGATTGGTTGGTTGTGGCCACACAGTAGTAAAGATGATACTCAACAATTGATTAATTTGATTGATGCAGAAATTCAAAAACAGTTGAATCAAGCCTTATCTAATCAGGATAAAAATAATTGGCAGGGGTATTTGAATGCTATTTTTACATTAGCGAGCGAGGCAGCGGACACCGTAGTCGATGCGCAGTTTACTGGCGTACAAGGAGATCAAAACAGACAACCAAGACAACCAAGCCCTTCAGATTATGTAAATGTTTATAATGAACTTGTTGCGGCTAATTCCGCTTTTATTATCGCCCTAAGTCAAATGGTCACTGGAAATTTTGACACGCTTGCGATACCTTTCTTTGTTATAGGAGCAACTGTACAATTATCAACGTATCAATCTTTTATCCAGTTTGCAAATAAATGGATTAATGTAGTGTACCCAGATCAAACACAAGGTGATGGGCTTACACAAAAACAAAATCTAGTTAGAATAAAAGGAATCATGCGGACAGCTATTCATGACAACACACAAAAAGTGTTTGATGCTTTTAAATCGGGGATGCCTTCATTAGGATCTGATAAAGCTTCGATCAATGCCTACAATGTATATATTCGAGGAATGTTGTTAAACGGCTTAGATATGGTTGCAACATGGCCTTCCATGTATCCTGATGATTATACTTCTCAAACAGAATTAGAACAAACACGTGTTATTTTTTCAGATATGGTTGGACAGGATCAAATCAATAATGGGACTACGACTATTCATAATATTTTTGATAGCAATGGTTATCAACATCAACCCATCAACCTGAATGATATCTCGTATTTTCCAGGAGAATTACAGTACATTCGAACGAAAACATACAACCCTAATAATGCTTGTTACCCCTATGGACTTTATTTAGATTATACAAATAATAAGACGTACCGCTACGGGGATAATGATCCGGGAAATAACACCAGCTGGGATCATCGTGCGATTGCCCCTGTCCAGACAATTAATGCGATTACTCAAAATACTCGTTATGTAGATGCGGAAAGCTTATCGACAGAAAATGCTGACTTAGCAGGTTGTGCTACACCTGGTTATTGTAATGCTGCGACGTGTACACCGGGAAGCTATTGTGTAAATGGAAGTTCTGGATATGCAGCGAGTTGTAATACTCCGTTACCGAATCAAAAAATAAATGCACTATACCCTTTTACACAAACAAATGTGTCGGGAGCATCTGGGAAATTAGGAGTAATGGCGAGTTTCGTTCCCTATGGTCTAAGTCCAAACAATGTTTTTGGTACAATCGATCCTGATACACTAAATATCGTTGGAAAAGGGTTTCCGGCAGAAAAGGGATTTCTTACGAATGGGAACCGTCCTGTAGTGGTAAGAGAATGGGTGAATGGTGCGAATGCTGTAAACCTTACTCCGGGAAATACTTTGTTGATAACAGCAACAAACTTAACAGCGGGAAAATATAAAGTTCGTGTACGTTATGCAAACGCTGGTACAACTACTGCATCTTTAACGCAAAGTGTAGTAGCAAATGGTGGCCAGATTCAAGGTGGTGGATGGGGATTTAAAAGTACTACAGATGCCAATATACAAGCAAACTTCCCAAATCAAGTATATGTATCGGGACAACAAGGAAATTATGTAGTCCAAGACATCTCATGGCCTACAGGTGGCGGATCTGGTGATCCTCTTACTTTACCTTCAGGAAATGTGGTAGTAGCACTTACCTTACAGCCACAGGAAACAAACACACAAGTATTTATCGATCGCATTGAGTTGATTCCATTTTTGGATCCGGATGCATTTACTCTTAGTCCTTTACAAACTAAAACTATTTGGAGCGGAGAGTTACAGTATAAATCATATGTAGCCGGTAGTTCTTCTACGGATCAGATACCTCCTGAAATACAGCCACTACAAGTGTGGTATGTAAGACAAGGGCAATGGATAGCAAATCGAGTATTGAACCAGGGATACGCAGACCCATCAGGATTTGATGCAATCATATTATATAATAATCCTCATGATTATAGTTTAACAATAACAGGTAGTGCAAAAGCCTATTTAGGTACGGACCAGCCACCTACTAACTAATGTTTCAGACTTTGAATTTCGACATTCCTAGCAAATGATATTTGGGTGATTTTCAATTTTTTACACACTCTCGAAAGCAGCGTGCTAATATTATATCTATTTAATAGATTCAAAATAAGTATAGAGGAGTGATGATATGGTGGTAAATATGAATCAAGTTGCTTCGTCGATCGTAACTACATCTAACGATGTGGCCCAAGTTCGTACAATGACACAAAGTCTTTTTTCGACCGATAATCCGAATCAACTAGCTCCCGGTGTGACCGATTACTGGATTGATTATGTGCATCAACAAGTTCAATCTCTACCAAATAGTTATGCAATAGAAAAACGGGAATTAAATACACAAGTGAATCAGGCAAAACGTCTGAGTAAATCACAAAATGTATTGCGCAGTGGGAGTTTTACAGGTGAAGGGTGGCAACTTGGACGCAAGGTGTTCATCTCATCAGGAGACTCACAATACGCGGGGCAGCAACTGGTGTTACCTCCTTCTTCCCTTGTATATCCATCTTATGCCTATCAGACTGTACCGGAATCAGTATTAAAACCGTATACACGTTATTATCTATCCGTTTTTGTCTTACAAGCGGATTCTCTACAAATTATGGCTTCCCGCTATGGAAATGAAGTCAATCAAGTCGTGAATGTAGCCTATTCTACGTCTCTGCCAACTTCTGTAGAAGGTGTTAACAGTAGTCCAAACTTCTTTCAATATCCAATTGATGTAGGTGCATTACATCCAGAAGCGAATATAGGCATTACAGTTGGTTTTACCGTACCGTCGAATGGATTCGCAAAAATAAGTCAAGTTTCCTTGACAGAGGGACGCCCACTAACTGCGGCAGAAATAAGAAAAGCACAAAACCAAGAGGAACAATGGCTACAACCCTATTTGGCGCAACAGGCACAAATCACTGCGGGTTTACAGCAGGCTACAAATCAATTAAATGCCATGTACGATTCATCCAATTGGAGCGGAACGATCGGACCAAACGTAAGTTATACCGATATAGAGAACTTAACAGCACTTCAAAACAGTGCTCCTCAAGAAGGATCTATGCCAGGTATACCAATGCAAGATCGATATGCACAACAAAAAGCAGCAATCTATCAAGCCGCTCTTCGCGCTTGGAATCAACTACAAGCACGGAATATTGTTCAAAATGGTTTGTTTCTTCAACAAGCACAAAACTGGAATATAGCCGGTACAGTGAGTTTCCCACAAGACAGTAATCGGAAACCTGTCTTGACATTATCGAATTGGGATAGCACAGTTACTCAAATCATTACCTTACCAAGTGAGGGCGGCAACACAGAGTATCGTGTTCGCGTTCGTGCCAAAGGACAAGGAACGATTTCCATTGTGCCACCAGGAAATCAAAGACATATGTTATTCTTCACCCAACCTACTTTTATGACCCAAGAATTCTATTTCTATCCAGATGCGAATACGAGCCAAGTGGATTTGATTATTCAATCAGAGGGTGCAGAGTTTACGGTAGATTGGGTAGAAGTACAAGAAATGATATATGAAGAAATCACACCACATAGTGTTTCAGGTGGAGATACAGTAATAAATACCATTGGGGTTGCTACTCCACTCGCACAACCAGGAGCATCTATAATGGCAACGGACTCTTCTCTAGGAGCACAGACAAACGTATCTGCGAATAACGCGAATTGTCAGTGCGGGCAACCTTCAAATAATATGAAGTCGCCTTGCCAATGTAAATAATCTGTTGTATTTTGGCTGTTTTACTCCAGAGAGAAAGGGCCTGATAAAAGAGCACTCCTATGTGCCATAGGAGCAAATTAGCCCATAAAAACGGAGTTGGAGGTATATGGTATTACCCCCTATAGGTAGACAGTAAAAAAAGAGTCCATCTGATATGATGGACTCAATACTGTTTTATCTGGAGGGGATTTTTTTATGGCAAGAAAAGGACAATCATTTCAAAAATATACAGAAGAACTAAAGCGAGAAGCAGTTCGTCTTCGATTAGAAGAGAGAAAATCATTGCGAGAAATTCGTGAACAACTCGGTGTGAAGAGCGATGCCCAGATTATTGAGTGGGTAAAACGTGCGCAACAGGGGGAGTCCTTTGATGATCAACGTGGTGTCTGGAATCGAAAGAATTTTAATAGTCTAGAAGAAGAAAATGCTTATTTGAAGGCACAGGTTGAGTATTTAAAAAAGCGCAATCCAAATCTACATGGGAAGGAATGGTCCTAAAGAAAGAACGATTTTCTCTTATCGATTCATTACGCCAAGCCTATCCACTCCGATGGTTGCTTCAAATCGCGGAAGTTTCTAAGGCTGGCTACTATAAATGGCGGAAATATCATAACGTGCAGCGTTTACGTCAGAAAAGGGATAGGTGGCATAAAGAACATATTTTATCTATTCATCGTCAGCACCCTTACTATGGGTATAAACGTATGACTCGTGCTTTGGCTCGAGAAGGAATGGTAATGAATCATAAACGTGTTCGTCGTCTTATGAGAGAGCTGGGTATTCAATCTATCATTCGAAAAAAACGTCCGTTTTATGGAAGAAAAACATCTGTGGTATTTAAAAATCATTTGAATCGAGAGTTTCAAGCTGAAAAGCAAAACCAAAAATTCGTAACAGATATTACTTATGTACGAATCGGAGAACAATTTGCCTATTTGTCAGCTGTGTTAGATCTATACAACAATGAAATTGTTGCCTGGAAGCTATCTTCAAGAAATGATTTAGATTTGGTTTTAACTACATTACGTCAATTAGAAGGGAAGTCATTAACTACTAAGCCCCTTTTCCATTCAGATCAAGGGTTTCAATATACATCTAAATCCTACGCAAAACAGTTAGAGAAATTAGGATTTGTCGGTAGTCATTCTAGACGTGGAAACTGTTTTGATAATGCGTGTATCGAATCATTCTTCTCACATTTAAAAACAGAGAAGTTGTATTTAGTGCGCCCAAAAACATATGAAATGGCCTACCGAGCAATTCAAGAATATATTCAGTTTTATAATACAGAAAGATTCCAAGAAAAACTTCACGGCCTTTCCCCGATAGAATATCGGGAAAAGGCCGTGGCATAATACTCTTTTTATTACTGTCTACTTGACAGGGAGATGACCAGGCTGACTCTTTTTTTATGATTCTCACATTCTATCTTTCTCTTGAAAGTAAGCAATGTTGTCTCGAAGCCACTTTCGCTCTGACATAAATAAATTCCCTCGTTTTTTGTACACTTTATCAAATGTCTTTAAAACTTCTTCACGATCAACAAACTTATGTAAAAAACGAACACTATCGTTTTTATGATAAATATAAGGAATAATTTTATTTGTACTACTTACTACTGGTAATGTATAAATATTACTAAGCAATTCACTTAACAAAGTCGTACTGTCTTCATATTCCAAACAATCTATAAGATAATCTGCAATACAAATTTCTTTCGTATTAATAGCAAGTTTCGTCATTAAATAATAAATATCTTTCTTCATAGATACCTTTTTTGCTTTGCTTAACTTCCCCTGTAAATAAGGAAAAATTAATAAGTCATTTAACGCTTTTGCTTCATCATACGCACGATGCCATATATCTGTCTCTTCATCAGCTATCCGCCTTAATAAATCATCTATATACCCTTCCATCTCCTTCTCTCCCGTCTAAATTAAATCTATCTCTTTGCATTCTATATACGAGAGATTACTATTTCAACAGAAAAAAGAGGATGTCATAGCATCCTCTCCTGCCCTACCCTATTCCACACAAGTAAACTGTGTCCAAGCTCCTACATAATCTAGTAAGAATAACTCTTCTTCTGCAATTGTACCGACAATATTTTTCCGTTCATCTATCGGCATTTCTTTTAGAATGATTTGAAGTTCACCTTTATACTTACCAAATGAGTTGTTTCCAATTACAACTTGCCCTCTTTCCTGTAATACACTTTCGCGCACTGGGAAGTCATAGTCTTTATACTTTTTACGTACTTCTGTAGAACGCACCATATATTCTGTTATGTCGCCGCGTCTTACATGTAATTCTTGCAGTGTCGCTTTCTTCTCTACTTCAGTCGCTTCGTCTACAAAGTTTACCTTTAGCTGTAACATGTAACGATTTAAGTTTCCTAGTTTCTCTAACTCTTCTTCACTCGCATAGGCATTTCCGATAATAACGTCATCAATAAGCCCTGTCGCCCATAAGTGTTTCGCTTGTACTTCAATCGGCAAGTTACGATGCTCTTCTAGCGTACATAATCCGTCATTAATATCCCATGGACCGATGTTAGCTGCATGTGACGTAATAAATGCTGCCGTGCGAATACCGTGTTTTTTAAAGCGTTCACTACAGCGAATGAAATAATCATACGGAAGACCAGTGAATTTTTGCGGATAAAAGTTATGGCAACCAATTAAAGCTGGTTTATTTGCCTGATGCGAAAGGATATTTTCTAAGTATGCAATATCGTTACTTACGTTCAGTTCAATTTTTAAGCCGTACGGATTATTCGTCATTTTCGCTTCTGTTAAACCGTCGAAACCTAAATCTAAACGGATACCATCTGCACCTAACTCTGCAAAGAATGATAGATCGCTATAGCTAATACCAAGTTGATCAAATACCGCCGGAGCTACATCTAAAATAACTTCCATATTATTATCTTTTGCATGATTAATAATTTCTTTAAATTCAGCTACAATTTCTTCTTTCGGACGATTCACAGATAATAGACATGTGAATATTCTTGAAAAACCGTGGCGTGCCGCTGCCAAAATGTATGCCATATCTTTTTCTTTCGTTGAATGTTCTGGATAAAGTGAAATTCCTAATTTACGCTCCATGCTTTTGCATCTCCTTCACACGTTGTATTAATGCTATGCTCGTAAATCTATATTTTGCAGATAAACAAGTTGCACATAAAATCGTTGGTACAATAATTACGTACGGTGATTGCAATCCTAACATTACATATGCACCCATTGAACAACCGATAAATAAAACTGATATTAGTAGTAACACTAATAAAGATTTACTTTGTACCCATTTCGAATAATGGGCAATACACTGTCCGACCACGAATGTAATTAAGATGATAATTGCTCCGAGCATTCTGTTTTCTCCTCTCCTGCTAATTGTTGTTTCTCATACATTTTGAAGAATGGATAGTAAATAACGAATGAGATAACAAAGTTAACAAGTACAAGTACACCAGCCATAATTGTCCAGTCCGTACTAATCACCGCTGCAATCGGTGCTAACATCGTAAATGGCAGTTTCGCCATCATAAGTGGAATCATACCTGAAACAACTGCGAAATATGATACTGTCGTTGTCACTAACGGTGTAATAACGAACGGAATAATTAAGATTGGGTTCATTACAATTGGTGCCCCGAAATTAATTGGTTCGTTAATATTGAATAAACCTGGTACGAATGATAATCTCCCTAACTCTTTTAGGAACTTAGATTTAGAGAACATAAACATAATGACTAAAGCTAACGTTGAACCTGATCCGCCAATCCATACGAACCATTGAATGAATTGCTCTGTAAATAAGTTTGGTAACTGATGTGCATTTCCTGTAGCCGTGAACACTTCCATATTTTCAAGAATTGCTGAATCCCACATTGGACGAATAATCGGTCCTAAAATCGCAGGGCCATGTATACCGAATGACCAGAAGAACACGATTAAGAATACTGTTAATAAACCGCCGAATAAATTATTTCCTACTAATACTGATTTTAATGGTGCGATTAAATATGTAATTGTTGTATTTACATCAAATTTCAAACCGTAGCGAATGCCCCAGAATAAAAGAATAACTGCTAATGTTGGAATTAATGCTGCAAACGAATTTGAAACTGCTGGTGGTACACTATCTGGTAATTTAATCGAGATATTATGCTTAATCATAAAATGATAAATTTCTACTGCAATTAAAGCTGTAACGATTGCGCCGAATAAAGACGTTGCACTTAATGTTCCTATTGAAATGTATCTACCTGCATCAATAACACCTGGTACAGCTTTCGTAATTTGAATTGGTTCAACTGATACTAGTAAAAAGGCGAGTACAGATAATAACCCTGCACTTAACTGATTGAGCTGATAAAAGTTCGCGAGCGAAGCCCCTACACCAAACGCTGCGTATAATGCCATTAGTCCTACTGTAAATCGGAATGGAATATCTAAAATATGGCGAAACGGTGCGATCCATTCCATATATGCATCAATTGGTAAATTTAAAAAGATGACGAAAAATGATCCGACGATCGTTAACGGTAATGTAGAAATAACCCCATTTCGAATTGCTAATAAATGTCGTTGTCCTGCAATTTTTTGCGTTGTTGGCATAATCTTTTGTTCCATAAAACTCATAAACCCATTCATCAATAGCCCTCCTCTTCCTCTCTACTATAAAAGAATGAAATAAACTTTATAACATTATAATGTTTATATTTAAAAAGATATAATTATGCTAAAACTAATTGTTCCGCTTGCTTAAGCACTTTCAAACCATCACACATTCCATAATCTCGTTGGTCTATGATCGCAACTGGTATATTGTATGAATTTGCAAGAAACTCTACAGCTGGAAATAAATATTTCACCTGTGGGCCAATTAAAACGACATCGGCTTCCTTAATTTCAAGCTTCACTAGTTCTGAATCAACTGCCTTAATTTTATAATTCTTCCCCTGTTTCTTTGCCTCTTCTTGCATTTTTCTTACGACCATACTCGTTGACATACCTGCTGCACAACATAATAAAATGTACATCTTATACTGTCACTTTCTCTTCTACTCGTTTATGAAGAGCAATAAATTCTTCAGCCAGTTCTTTTACTGTAATTGCATTCATTAAATGATCTTGCGCATGCACTAACAGTAAACTGATTTCTGCATGATTTCCTCTTGCCTCTTCTTGAATTAAATCCGTTTGAATGCGATGAGCTGATGAAATTTCCTCACTAGCAAGTTTCATCTTTTCACTGGCATTCCCGAAATCTCCTTGTCTTGCAAAAGCAATTGCTTCAAGCGCCGCACTTCTCGCATTGCCACCATGTAAAATTAATGCAAATGGAGTTTGCATATCAGCCATTTTAAATTCCCCCAAGCTATATGTTTTTATCTTATTATGAAAACGCATACAATTAAACATAAAAAACTTCCGTTATGTAACGGAAGTTTTTATATACTTTTTCAAAATGATAATAAAATCTCTTGAAAATCTTCAATTAACTCGGTCTGAGTAAGTTTCTCTATCGTAGTTTGACTAGACATAATATCATATAAAAAATCATAAAGCCTTTGCAAATCTTCATTATTATTGCGCTTTACACTAAATAAAATAATTACTTGTACTTTTTTATCTCCCCAATCAACAGCCTTTTCAAGTGTGCAAAACATCAAAAAAGTTTCCTCACTTAATAACTGCATCGGATGCGGGATTGCAACTGAATTCCCAACCGCTGTCGGAGACGTATTTTCTCTTTCCATAACAGAAGCATAAAAGTTTTTTGGTACATAGCGTTTCTCAGCAGCTTTCTCACATAAAAACTGAATAACATCCTCTTTCGTAGAAGCACTATGATTTAAAAAGATTAAATCTTCCTTAATATAAGGCTGCACACTAGTATTCACATGCGTAAACAATCGCTGACCAATCGATTTAATCTCTTTATCATCAAATATTGAATTCACTTTTATAACTGGAACAGGCAAGCCACTCGGTATATGAATCGTACTAATAATACAATCTATTTTTTCTTTATAAAGATCTTCTACTTTCAATTGATAATAGCCTGTAATACCTACAATCTCTAATTTATCTCGGAACTGTGATAAAATTTTATATTTTAATAGTTGTGCACTTCCTTGACCAGTCGCACAAACTAATAAGCATCTTTTCTTTTGATTCTGCTCCTGCAAACGGCTCATCGCTCCGCCGAAGTGAATTGCAATATAACCAATTTCACTTTCAGGAATCGATTCACCCATATATTCACCAATGATATCTCCAACAAGAACCGCAACTTCAAAAGCATACGGATAATTCTTTTTCACTTCTGCCAAAAGAGGATTCCTCGTATTTAACTTATACTTCAAACGATTTAATAACGTTTTTAAATGAATACCAAATCCAAATAATAATTCTTCATCATAATAAAAAATAAGATTCCGTTCTTCCGCTACTTTAAAAAGAATATGTTGCATAAATGCATATATATCTTTCCCTAATAGCTCTTCTACATTTTCATAGCGACCTCTCGTTGTAACAGCAGTACTTAATAAATGCATCGTCACATATAATACTTCTTCTTCTGGAAATGAAAATTTTAACTCTTTCTCTAAATCTCCTAAAATCTGCTTCGCAATTGTATATTCTTTCTTTATTATAAGTTCTGATTGCTCCGCATGTAGTCCTTTCATATAATGTTGACTTTGACAACGCTTTAATGCAATTGCAATATGAATGACTAAATTATCAATTTCTATATCAGATAAATATATTGTTCCGCCTTCAATATACTTTAATATAATTGAACGAATGAGTGATATATGGGGTAGCGATAAATATGTCTCCGTCTGCTCAAATTGCTCATGAAACGGAGTATGGTCATAACGCGGGAAACCATATTGTGATAAACAAGAACGAATATTAAATTCCTCTCCAACAATACGTATACCATAATACGGTCTCTTCTCAATTTGTAATTTATAGCGACCACATATATCTGTAACATCTTTCATAATTAAATTGACCGTTGATTTGCTCACATACATCTCTTCCGCTAATTCTGAAAGCTTCACATATTCCTCTGTCATTAAAACACGCTGCAGAATGTACGCTATTCTTTCTTCATAAGAAGTTGGGATCTTTTCCGTCTGTTTTTGAAATAGACTCACACAAAAGTCTTCAAATTTCTTCTTTTGTATAATTTCTAATTCGTACCCATTCCCTCTTTGCGATTCGATTTTCGCTCCGTTTTCTTCCAATATATCATTTAATAATTTTATATCCTTTTGAATCGTCTTCGTTGATACATGTAAACGGCCCGCTAAAAAAGCTCGATTTAACATCGATTTCTCTTCTAAAAATTCCTCTAAAATAGAAATTAATCGCTGATGCACCTTTGTCATAGCTCTTCCTCTCGCTCTTTATATATAAAGGGGGAAACGCTGCTGAAATCAGTAGTTTTTCCCCTTTATATTCTCTCTATTTCTTTAATGTGAATCCGAATTTATCCCATGCTTGTAAATAGTCTAGTAAGAAAATCTCTTCTTCTACAATTCGACCAACTACATTTGTTTTTCCTGTATTCACCATATCTTTTAATGCAATTTGTAATTCACCTTTATACTGGCCATATTGCTCATTGTCAATTAATAAATCTCCACGCTTAATTTCGCGCGTATTATGAGGTTTAAACTCTTCTTTTTTATATTTCACACGACTTTGTGTAGAACGAATCATATATTCAGATACATCTCCTCGATAAAAATGTGGTTCGTCTAATACGATAATTCTTTCTAGTTCTGTCGTTGTATCATATAGTTCTATATCAAATGCTTGTTTTTCTTTATTTAATGCACTTAGTGCTTGTAATTCTTCTTCTGACGCATATGCGTTTGCAATAATAACATCATCAATTAATTCCGTCGCGAATAAATGCTTCGCCTGTGTTGTCATCGATAATTCACGATGCTGCTCTAATGTACATAACCCTTCTGTTACTGGCCAAGGTCCGTATGTTGCATCAAATGATGAAATAAAAGCAGCCGTTCTCATACCGTAATCTTTAAATTGTTTCGAGCATTTAATGAAATGATCGTATGATAACCCTGAATAACGATGCGGATAAAAATTATGACAACCAATTAAATTTTCACGATTTGGTCTATGACTCATAATGTTATCTACATACTTCGTACCATTACTCATATTAATCTCAATTTTCAAACCATACGGATTATAAGTCATAATTGATTCTTCTAATCCTGAGAAACCGACATCTAAACGAATACCGTACGCACCTAATTCATGGAAGAATGATAAATCATTATACGAAATACCTAATTGTTCAAAAACAGATGGACTAATATCAACTAATACTTGGAACCCTAATGCATTCGCATGAGAGATCGTTTCTTTAAATTCTTCTATAATTTTCTCTTTTTCTCCATCCACAGATAATAAACATGTGAACACACGTGTAAATCCATATTTACTTGCTAATGTTAAATACTCCTTATCTTTCTCTACTGTTGAATGTTCTGGATAAATAGAAATACCTAATCGTCTCATATGTACACGCCTCTTTCTTCATCATATTGTAAACCTTTTCAAATATATGTAGTGAAAAAGTATATATCCCCTTCTTGTTCACTACTCTTTTGAATCCGCTTTCTTTAAAGAAAAAATAATTTCTATCATTCTTAACACCTACAAGTCTATACATCTATACTTTACTTCTTTTTTTCATAGTTGTGTAGCTTTTACACAAATTTGTCAGTTTTTCATCTTAAAAATTGTTATCCGTTTTCAAGACACCTTCCTTGACTGTTTCATTGGCCAATACATATACTCGAAAGAAAAGAGATAAAGTGAAACTTTAATCAGTGAGGGGGGGGTTCATCCCCCACTGATTATTAGTTGAACCAATCGGGCATTTACGGGCAGTTGATCTCCCACCTAACTTCTTTGCTCCAGTCCGATTTTGAGGTGGGAGTTTTACTGCCCGTTAATAGCGGGAAAATTTTATATAGGGGATGAATATATGGGAGAAGCAATACTCGTAAAACGAGAGCCGTTATGGACAAAAGAGTTTGTTGCTTTAATTTTTGCAAACTTATGTATGTTTTTAGGGTTTCAAATGTTAATTCCAACCTTACCTGTTTATGTGAAAGAAATTGGTGGCACAAGTTCCAATATCGGATTTGTTGTCGGCATGTTTACCGTTGCGGCACTTTTTGTTAGACCGCTAACTGGGAACGCCTTGCAAAAATTTAATAAAAAAATCATTTTAATGATCGGTACTGCTATTTGTTTACTCGCTATGGGCAGTTACCTTTTCGCCTCAACAATCTTTCTCTTGCTTGCTGTTCGTATTTTACACGGAGCTGGTTTCGGTGTTACAACGACTACATATGGAACTGTCGTTTCTGATTTAATTCCCTCAGCTCGCCGCGGAGAAGGCATGGGATATTTTGGCCTTTCTGGAACAATTGCAATGGCCCTCGGTCCACTTATCGGACTATGGCTTATGCAAACATATAATTTCACAATTCTTTTTTTATGTGCATTATCGTGCACAATTGTTTCATTAATATTAACAAAGCTACTTCAAATCCAAAAAACGAAACAGCCGCCACAACAATCATCTAGTACTTTTCTCGATGGATTTATTGAGCGTAAAGCTTTACTTCCTTCATTATTAATATTATGTATTACATTAATGTACGGAGGAATCGGAAGTTTTATCACACTATTTGCTACAGAAGTCGGCATAGCTGATATTAGTCTCTTCTTTTTATGTAACGCACTAGCAATCGCTGTGACTCGTCCATTCTCTGGAAAGCTATATGATGCGAAAGGGCATACATTCGTCATCATTCCGGGAGTTATTATAACGTTTACAGGCATTATTTTATTGTCGTATACGACGACAATTCCGAGCTTAATTATTGCTGCAGCATGTTACGGAAGTGGTTTTGGAGCGATCCAACCTGCACTACAAGCATGGATGATTGACCGCGTAGCACCCCATCGACGCGGCGTAGCAACTGCTACATTTTTCTCCGCATTTGACCTTGGAATAGGCGCTGGAGCAATTATATTTGGATTTATTGCTCACTTTACAAACTATGCAACTGTATATCGTTACTCCTCTCTATTACTTATTGCTTTTCTCTTCATTTACATTACAAGCATAAGAAAACAAAAGCATGGCGATAAAAACACGGAAAAAGCTGCTGGATAATTCAGTGGCTTTTTTATCGTGTTAAAAAAATTGTTTTTCCTCGCTTTGCTATTATAAAACTACATGCATTTTCCTACATATTTTTTTAACTTTCCTCAAAAAATATACGATGAACTCGCAGACGCTTTCCTTGATATTCGACTGAACAATATTATTCTAAAAAGTGTGATTTCTTTACAAAATTAAGATTTAAATAAGATGTAAACCAATAAAATACAGCTGTTTCTTTAAGGGATTGTAAACTTTTCTTCTCTTTGTAAATTTAGTGTAAATTTTACTAGCAAACCGTTTACAGTAACTCAAGGTTCAGTTAATAATTACATCGTACATGAAATTTAAGGAGTGGAATGCGTGGAATATAATGTTCAAGATATGATCTTCCAGTTCATTGGTGGATTAGGTATTTTCTTATTCGGGATTAAATACATGGGCGATGGACTGCAACAAGCAGCTGGAGATCGTCTTCGCGATATTCTAGATCGCTTTACAACAAACCCACTAATGGGTGTACTAGCTGGTATGTTAGTTACTGTATTAATCCAATCCAGTTCAGGAACAACCGCTTTAACAGTCGGACTTGTAAGTGCCGGATTTATGACATTAAGACAAGCAATCGGTGTTATTATGGGTGCAAACATCGGTACGACGGTTACTGCATTTATTATCGGAATTAAAATCGGAGAATATGCTCTTCCAATTATGGCAGTTGGAGCAATCTTACTATTCTTCTTTAAAAATAAAAAAGTACATTCTTTAGGTCAAGTTATATTCGGTTTTGGTATGTTATTCTTCGGTTTAGAATTAATGAGCACAGGCATGAAACCTCTTCGCTCTTTAGAATCATTCCAAGAATTAACAGTTAGCATGAGTGATAATCCAATTTTAGGTATTGTTGTTGGTACAGTCTTTACTTTAATTGTACAAAGTTCAAGTGCAACAATCGGTATTTTACAAGAACTATTCGGTCAAGGTGCAATCGATTTACAAGCTGCCCTTCCTGTATTGTTTGGTGATAACATCGGTACAACAATTACAGCTGTATTAGCAGCAATCGGTACTTCAATTGCTGCAAGACGCGCAGCATTAGTTCACGTTATCTTTAATATCGTCGGTACAATCATCTTTACAATTTTATTAATACCTTTTACAAATTTAATTCTATACTTCCAAACGTCATTAAACTTGAATCCAGAAATGACAATTGCATTTGCACATGGAACGTTTAACGTAACGAATACTATTATTCAATTTCCGTTTATTGCAGTATTAGCATGGATTGTAACAAAAATTATTCGCGGGGAAGATGCAGCTATTGACTTCAAACCGCAACATTTAAATCCAATCTTTATTGAACAATCTCCTGCTATCGCATTAACAGAAGCACAAAAAGAGATTATTCGTATGGCTGAGTTTTCATTACATGGATTAAAAGAAGCAAACCAATTTTTGAACACACAAGATAAAAAACACGCTGACATGGCTACTCAATTAGAAGGAGCTATTAACAATTTAGATAAAAAAATTACCGAGTATTTAGTTTTACTATCAGAAAAGCCACTTTCACCTACGGATTCTGAAAAACATTCCGTTTTAGCAGGTGTTGTTGGAGATATTGAACGTGTCGGTGATCATGTAGAAAACCTTGTAGAACTTGTAGATTTCCAAATTTCAAACCGTGTTTCACTATCAGATGAAGCATTAGCTGAATTAAACGAAATGCTAGAATTAACTATTTCAACACTGCAAGACTCAGTTGAAGCTTTAACAAACTTCGATACTGAACTAGCTCAAACTGTTATTGCAAAAGAACGTAAAATCGATCAAATGGAACGTGTTCTTCGTAAACGTCACGTATTACGTCTGAACGAACGTAGCTGTTCAGGTGATGCAAGTATCATCTTCGTTGATATGGTAAGTAACTTAGAGCGCATTGGTGATCATGCTGTAAATATTGCTGATGGTGTTTTAGGTGAACAAGGTAAAATCAATTTAAAACAATCATTATGATAAGAAAGAGACGCTAACTTAAGCGTCTCTTTTTTCATTATATTTTAACAACTGTTCTTCCTTTTAACTTTCCTTGCAATATAAGTGCAAACTTCTTCTCTAGTTCTTCTAATGTACATTCCTCTGTATAAGATAGTAACTCTTTATTTCCCCATTCATTCGCTAAAAGCGTCCACACATCACTTCTCACATCTGCTGGACATTGCACAGAATCTATCCCTAAAAGGCTTATGCCTCGTAAAATAAACGGATATACCGTTGTTTGTAATTGCTGACCTGCCACATTACCGCATGTCGTTACACAACCACCATACTTTACTGTTTTTAAAGCTGTTTCTAACATACGTCCACCTACAGTATCGATAACCCCCGCGTATATCCCTTTTAACATTGGTCTTCCTGATTCATCATTCAATTCCACGCGATGAATCACTTTTTTCGCGCCTAGACGTAGTAGCATATCTTCCTCTTCCATTTTCCCTGTCGCTCCTACTACGTTAAACCCTAACTTACTTAATATACTAACAGCTACACTCCCTACGCCGCCTGTAGCACCCGTTACTAAAACATCCCCCATACTAGGGGTTATACCTGCTCTCATAAGCTTATATACTGATAAAGCCGCTGTAAAACCTGCTGTTCCGTACATCATACTTTCCTTTAATGACATTCCCTCTGGTAAAGGGACAATCCAAGATGATGGCACGCGAATATACTCTCCGAAACCACCAGAAGTATTCATTCCTAAATCATATCCCGTTACAATGACTTGATCTCCTGCCTTAATGGTAGCATCTTTACTACTTATAACCACTCCTGCTGCATCAATTCCTGGCGTATGAGGATATGTTCTCGTAACACCTTTATTACCAGTAGCTGAAAGAGCATCTTTATAATTTAATGAAGAATAATGAACTTGTATGAATACGTCTCCCTCAGGTAAACTACTTACTTCTCTCTCAACAACTTTTCTTACAAACTGATGATTTTCCTTTTCGTTCACAATGATTGCTCGGAATGATGTATGATTCATTATGCTCTCTCCTTTATCCGTCAAATTCTTCTTTATTATATAGAAGAAATAAGTAAGCTTACTCATTTCTTCTTGGCTATATTTCAACAAATCTTACTTCCCTATCACTTTCTCATAATATATATTTTCATTTCTACTAAAAGCCCTTATACTTATTCTACATCTAAAAAATAACATATAGAAAATCTGACTTTTTATAAATAAATTGAATTTTTACGAAATGTAAATGATTTGTAATGTTTTTTTTCGCTAAATTTCATTATAATAAGTGGATATGAGTGTCGTATTTCAATCCAAATGAAGGAGTACAGGAAATGGAGCAAAACCCATCTTTGCAAGAAAATACACGCAATAAACCGAAAAAAAATAAGAAAAAAATAAAAATTATTATAAGCGCTATACTATTCGTTTTATTAATAGGCGGCGGTTATACTTGGTTTTTAGTAAATAAAGCATCTTCTGCTGTTCGAAATGCCGCACACGATTTAGCACGCGGTGATAAATCTGATTTACGTGATAAGGCTGTAAAACCTATTACAAACAATGTCTCTGTTTTAATAATGGGTGTTGATGAAAGCGATGTCCGTGGAAAAGAATATGGTGAAGCTATAAGAACAGACGCGCTTTTACTTGCAACATTTAATAAAGATAGCAAAACTGTTAAACTATTAAGTATCCCACGTGACACATATACTTATATTCCAATAGAAAAGAAAAAAGATAAAATTACACACGCTCATGCATTCGGTTCTGCTAAAAATGGAAAAAATGGTGGACCACAAGCAAGCATTGATGCAGTTGAAAAATTAATGAATGTTCCTGTTGATTATTTTGTGAAATTTAACTTTAAATCATTTATAAAAATCGTCGATGACTTGGGCGGTGTTGAAGTTGATGTACCAGTTGAATTTACTGAGCAAGATAGCAATGATAATGCTGAGGCAATTCACCTAGAAAAAGGTGTTCAAAAGTTAAATGGCGAAGAAGCTCTTGCTCTTGCTAGAACAAGACACATCGATAGTGATGCAATGCGTGGACAACGTCAACAACTCGTTATCGAGGCTATTTTAAAGAAACTAACAAGTGTTGGTTCTGTAACAAAAGTTGGCAGCATCATTGATGATATTAACGGACAATTCGTTACAAACTTAACATTTGATGATATGCTTTCATTCTATAAATATGGATCGGATTCGGAAATTGAGAAATTACAAATCCAAGGTGATGATTGCTATATGGCAAAAGGTGACGATACTTGTAGCAAATCTGCTGGTGGTGGTCGAACTTACTATTACAATCCAGATAAAAAAGAATTAGCTAATGTTACAAATGAACTTCGTACTCATCTTGGACTACCTGCATATACAAAGTCTGACTCAGACTCTGATTCGAAAAAGACAAAAGAATCTAAGTCTGAAAATAAGAACGAGCACAAATCAAGCAAAAATGAAAATAGTAGTGAAGGTACAGAAACATCGTCTAATGACAATGAATAAAAGAAGCGGTTCTCTATGGAGGTAGAGAACCGCTTCTTTTATTCTTCCAAATACAAAAATCAGAACTTTCTAACTATCTTTTTTAATATTTTTAAATTATAATAAATAGTAGCAATCTATTCCAATTATCAGGGGGCTCATACATATGAAAGCTGCAGTAAAACATAACATCTCAGATTTTAAAGACTACTTAAAATCCAACGATATATACATGGAAGAAAATATAGATGAAAATGATGGCTCTGTTCATTTTTCAGTAGGATTAGAGACTGAAGCTGGCGCAAAAATTCAACTTATCGCTGCTTTCCAAAACGAACATCCTACGGTGGATATATACTGCTTCAATGTTGCTCACGTGCCTGATGCAACATCAACAAATGATATTTTACATGTCATCAATGAATTAAATACATCTTATCGCTTTGCAAAATTCACATTAAACAAGCAAAATGCAATTGATATTTCAACATCTCTTGCATTCTCAGAACCAAATTTTAATCCAGCACTTGTCTTTGAACATACAAGAATGCTATATAAATTAGCAAATGACGAGTATAAAAACTTAATGAAAGTTATTTGGGCATAAATTAAAACTATAATCCGTGGGGTTTACGGGTAATAAATAAAAGGATGGGCTGTAAGCAGCACCATCCTTTTATTTTGATAGCATATCGACCCACATTTTAACAGCGGTGCCTACAATTAAAATCGATAACATATATTGTAGTGCTTTTTGATTTATCCTCTTCCCGACTCGTGCTCCAAGTGGCGCAGCAAATATACTTGCAACCGCAATAATTAGAGCTGGAATCACAACTACTTGTCCAGTAATCATTTTTCCAGTCGTAATCCCTACTGAAGAAATAAACGTAATAGCGATAGATGTTGCTATCGTCATGCGCAATGGTAATTTTAAAATAACTAGCATAATAGGAACTAAAAGAAATGCACCGCCAGCTCCAATAATGCCCGAAACACCTCCTACAATAAACGCTAACACACTTGCTAACCATTTATTATAATTAATTGCTCCGCTATTATTTTTCTTCGGTACAAACATCATCATAGCTGCAATGGTCGCTAATACTGTATAAACAACATTTACAGCATGTTCATCTAATAGATTTGCACTAAAACTTCCTATAAAACTTCCTATTAATATACTAGCTCCCATATACACAACTAACGTTTTATTCATATCAGTACTTTTCCGATATGCCCACGCACCTGCAAAAGTTGCAAAGAATACTTGTACCGCTGTAATACCGCTCACTTCATGAGACGTATAGCCAGTAAATCCTAACAGTACTGGAATGTATAAAATCATTGGATAGTTAATAATTGCACCGCCAATTCCAACCATTCCTGATATAAACGATCCTATAAACCCAATTATAAAAAGTAATAATACTAAACTCACCTTACATCCCCCTCCTTCTAAAAAGAAGGTGATTTAAATGAATAAGTTCACATTCCCATCCGAAGCATCTGCTAAATATGCCCCTACACCTGCAAACTCTACCCCTTCCATAATCTCTTCCTCTTTTAACCCTAATAAATCTACTGTCATTTGACAAGCTACAAGTTTAATCCCCTGTTCCTTTGCCAAATCAATTAAATCTGGCAAAGGCATTGCATTATGTTTTTTCATAATGCCTTTAATCATCTTTGGTCCCATACCAGCAAAATTCATTTTAGATAACCCCATCTTATCAGCACCGCGTGGCATCATTTTTCCAAATACTTTTTCTATAAATGTTTTCTTTACATTCACATGTTCATCTTTCCTTAAAGCATTTAATCCCCAGAAAGTATGAAAAATAGTTACCTCTTGATCATACGCCGCTGCACCATTTGCAATAATATAAGCAGCCATTGCTTTATCGTAATCTCCGCTAAATAACACGATTGTCGTTTTCTTCTGTTGTTCCATATTGTTCTCCCTCCAATTACCTATAGGGGTATTTTTTTATTTATAAAAAATTGTTTCTCCCTATTCTACTTTTCCTTCCCAAGCTAACATACCGCCTACCATATTGATTACTCGAAAACCGTAACTTTCTAAAAATTGAACAGCTCTTGCACTTCTCCCGCCTGAACGACAAACGATAATATATTCCTGATTTTTATTTAATTCATGCATACGAAACTCTAATAGTCCTAGTGGAATATTACATCCTTCTGGAATTTTCCCTTCAGCTACTTCTTCTACTTCACGTACGTCCACAATATTTACCACTTCTTTACGCAACAATTTTTCTTCTAATTCTTTTGTAGTCATTTCTTTCATTTTAAAGTCCCTCCTCACAAACTATTCATACCACCTGAAACGTTTATTACTTGCTGAAACCCTAGTTTTTTCAATATCTTTGCTGCTTGCTTACTTCTCATTCCACTTTGGCAAATAACGATTACTTCCTTATTCTTATCTAATTGATTCGCCTTGCTTGCTAGATCATTTAGGGGGATATTTTGAAAGCCTTCCATATGATTCCCTCTATATTCACCTACTGTACGGACATCAATAAAATACTTCCCCTTTTTTCCCACTATACTTTTCAATTCTTTGCCATTTATATTTTGAACACCTTTCACTGGTAAAAATCGTGAAATAACAAACCATGCAGCAAGTACAATGAAAAGCGTACTTAATATTGTGTTCATATAACCAACCTCTCTATATTTACAAAACTATTGCTTCACTACGCCTTCTTAATCCAAAACTTCAGCACATCAGCTTCTTCTACATGCTTTACGATGTCATGACCAGTTTTATTTGCCCACGCTGGAATATCTTTCACTGATCCTTTATCCGTTACCTGTATTTCTAACACTTCTCCAGTTTGTAAAGTATCCATCGCTTTCTTCGTTCTTACAATCGGTATTGGACATGCTAATCCTTTCGCATCTAATACTTGTTTTACATTCATCATCTATTCCTCCATGTTTTATTTATTTTATTATTCATGAACTGCACAACGATTTGGACCAATCTCCATTTCACGTTCTTCCTCTGCACTCGGATGAATTTTACCCATATTCGTTTGACGAATTTCTTCGTAAGCATTTGGCTGAGGTGGTAAATTCTCCGTTACAACTTTACGAAACTCTCCCTCATCCTCAATATTTAATCCTGCATTATACGCAAATAAATCTTTTAATTTAGCACTAACAATACCACTCTCGTCCATTTCACTTATTTTTGAATAATGAGCCGGTAACACAACTAAGTTTTGAGATAGTTCTTTATATCGGCTATACAAAGTAGTACGTAAATCACTTACCCAATCTTCAGCTTTCCCAGCAAGGTCTGGACGTCCAATTGAATCTACAAATAAAATATCACCTGATAATAAATAGGAATCATCTACAATAAATGACGTACTCCCAATCGTATGCCCCGGTGAGTATAATGCGTCAATTTCAATTTTAGTACCCCCCACCGTAATAACAGATCCTTCAACAAGCGGTTTATATGAGAACACAACCTCCTCTGCATCTTTTGGCGGCAAACAATACGTACCACCTACTTTTTCCGCTAACTTACGTCCGCCAGAAATATGGTCTGCATGTAAATGTGTATCCATTACATTCGTAATCGTAACGCCATGCTCTTTCGCAAACTCTTCGTATGCTTCAACTGTTCTTACTGCATCAATAACTGCTGCTTCACCATTTGAAACGACCATATAAGATAAACAGCCTTTTCCAAGGCGGTTAAACTGATACATACTTCCACCATTTTTTAAATCTCCCACTTTTATAGGCTTTACATATTCACTCCAAGCCTTCATACCACCAGCTAAATAATAAATATTTTCTAATCCAGCCTCTGTTAATTGCTCTGCCACAAATATAGAAGATCCTTCTTTTGCACATACTACTAAAACATCTTTATCTTTAGGTAGTTCACCGATAATATGATCTACCCCCTCTAATAAATCAAAGTACGGTACATTTATTGAAGTAACTTCTTTTCCTTCAATTTTCCAATCTTCATAATCCGTCTCATTACGAACATCTAAAATAAACAACTCCCCGAATAAAACTTTCTCTGCAACATCTTTTGCTTGTAATGCTTTAACACTCATCTAATTACCCCCATAGGTATGTTTTTGTTTAAAAAATTTTATCCCGCTTTAATGGGCAGTAAGACCCCACTGATTAAAGTTTCACTTTATTTTTCCACATTCCCTTGCCACTCTAACATGCCTGGAATGACATTTTTCACATTTGCATAACCTTTCTCTTTCAACATGTGGCAAGCTACATCACTACGGTTGCCAGTTCGGCAAACAACATAAATTTGCTTCGTTTGATCTAACACTGCACCGTCTAATTCTCCTAACGGTATGGAAACAGCCGATGGAATATGACCAAAAGCGAATTCCGCCGCTTCACGAACATCTACTACAATACACTCTTCACCACTTAATACTATCTCTTCCACTTCCGAATTCGTAATTGTATGAGGATATTTCACTATTTCATTCATTTCATGCTCATTTGCTTTTCTAACGTAATGCATCAATACATCACCTTCATGTTTCGTCCCGATATATTGATGACCTACTTTACTCGCCCAACTTTGTATATCCACAATAGACCCTTTATCTGTTGCCTGAACCTCAATCACTTGCCCTGACGTCAATCCTTCCATCGCCTTCTTCGTCTTTACAATCGGCATCGGACAAGCCAAACCTTTACAATCTAGATTCATATCCACTTTTATACTCATAGTCGATTCCTCCATAATTTATATACATATACCCGTATGGGTATATGAAGGTGTTTTTGAAAATCTGTCAACAATTATGTTTGACAGATTATCGGCTTTTTACAAGTAATTGAACAGCTTCTTTAATTAATTCTTCATTTGAACCATTACCGCTTTCAAACTGCTCACGCAAACATTGCTCTAAATTCGTTCCAACAACGAGCCCAATTGTACGATCAAGGGCAGAACGAGATGCTGTTAACTGTGTAATAACTTCTCGGCAATCTTTTCCTTCTTCCATCATACGAAGCACACCACGAACTTGACCTTCAATACGTTTCAATCTATTTTTCATATCTTGATTATATTCCATGCTATAATCACCTCATTACCATTATGTCACTATTTATAGCCTATGACAATATATTATACCCTACAGGGTATTTTGTAAACCCCTATTTTAAATTTTCACCTTATATGTTCGCAAAACAAAAAATAAAACCTTAATCTATAAGTTTTTATCTTCCACTAAATCTTGAAGTAGCAGATGAAAAATATCAATATACAACACGTTCTGGCAGTACTGTCCCATACAATTTAAAACCACCATCTACATTCTTTACCTTATATCCTTTTTCCATTAACATGCGCGCTGCAACATACCCTCTCATACCAAGTTGACAAGTGATATATATTTCTTTGTCCATTGGCACTTCATCCAATCGATCACGTAATTCATCTAACGGAATATTAATAGAGCCTTTAATCATTCCTTGTTTTAGTTCATTGGGCTCCCGAACATCTATAAGATATCCACCATTGTCAACAATGTGATCTATTTCATGCCATTGTACCGTTTCCACAAAACCATCTACTATATTACTTGCGGCATACCCCACCATGTTTACTGGATCTTTTGCAGAAGAATACGGCGGGGCATATGATAATTCTAAATCCGGTAAATCGATTACAGTTAAGTTTGCCTTCATTGCCGTCGCGATAACATCTATACGCTTATCTACCCCGTCACGCCCTAAAGCCTGTGCTCCGTAAATTTTTCCGCTTTCTTTATTAAAGATTAATTTTATTAGTACTGGCGTAGCATTCGGATAGTATCCTGCATGCGAATTTGCCTGTACATGTACTACCTCATAGGGTATATTTAATCGTTTTAATATTTTCTCATTTACTCCAGTCGAAGCAACTGTTAAACCAAAAACTTTAGCCACAGAAGTTCCCATTGTACCTTTATATAAAGAATCTGTATGGCCATGAATAATATCTGCTAACATGCGACCTTGACGATTAGCGGGCCACGCTAAAGGAATCATCGTTTCTGTTTCTGTAACAAAATCTTTCACTTCAATCGCATCACCAATTGCATATACATATGGGTCAGATGTTTGAAATTTCTCATTTACCTTTATCGTTCCTCTAACTCCCAATGCTAATCCTGCATCTTTCGCTAAACTACTCTCTGGTTGTACACCAATTGCTAAAATAATCATATCTGTTTTTATAACTGAGCCACTTTTTAAACGTAAAACAGTCCCATTCTCTTCTAACGCATCTACACCATCTTCAAAAACAAGCTCAACATTGTGCACCTTCATATGCTCATGTACATATGCCGCCATTTCGTAATCAATTGGTGGCATCACTTGATTTGCCATCTCTACAAGAGTAACCTCAATCCCGCGTTCTCTTAAATTCTCAACCATTTCCACTCCAATAAATCCTCCACCAATAACCGTCGCATGACGTGGTTTCTTCTCATCAATGTACGCTTTTATACGATCTGTATCAGGTACATTTCGTAACGTAAACAACGCCTTCGCTTCTTCAATGCCCGGAATAGGTGGAACAATTGGTTTCGCCCCTGGTGAAAGAATCAAAACATCATATTCCTCGTTATATGTTTCATCTGTAGTTACACTCTTTATCGTAATTGTTTTCTCTTCTTTATTAATCTTTACAACTTCACTCAATACACGTATATCTAAATTAAAACGTTTTGACATCCTTTCAACAGTTTGTACTAATAACTTTTGTCTTTCTGTAATGACACCGCCAATATAATATGGCAATCCACAGTTTGCGAACGAAATGTATTCACCGCGTTCAACCATAATAATTTCATCTTCCTCACTTAAACGACGAAGCCTTGCAGCTACTGATGCCCCGCCAGCAACTCCGCCTACTACTATAATTTTTCTAGACATATTTCGAACCTCCATATTATTTAATTTTCTCATGCATCACACAGAAAAACCTATACCTGTATGGGTATATGATAGAGTATAAAAAATTTATTTTCAAGCAATATGTCTTTCTTTCACAAATTTGAAACAAAAAAAGAACTTAGATATTTCCAAGTTCTTTACGAATGAATCAATCCATCGTTCTATTGTCATACTTCCTATAATCTCTTTGTAAAACTATACTCCATGTTCCCGCCTAGGGCTGCCGCTGTATCACCAGTTTCTCTAAAATCATGTGTATATATTTTTTCAAATGAACCGAAATCTACTTGCTTATAAAATTCAAAACAAGGGAATCCATCATGCTCCCCTTGAATATCAATACTACCATCCTGTTTCACACATACATTTAATACATAATCCACAGGAGGTGCATATACATTTAATGGATTACTTGCACTCGCACTCATTTTGAATTGCACACCTTCAGAATTCCATGTGATATCAGTGCACACAATATTTTCTGTACTTGCTTTCCCTGTTCTTTTACTCACAGAACCATCTGGACTTGTAATCTTCTCGGTCGTAATACCCGTGTTCGCATATGAAAACACTTCTTCTTTATAGAAATCAACTACTACCTCTTGCTCAACTCTAGAGCGCATCGCATTTACCGCATACGGTGTGAATTCACGTGAATCACCTTCGAATTGAATTACTTTTCCTGTTTCCATATCCTTCTTAGCCTCAGTCCAAGACATTGGAATAAATACACTGGCTCTAATTTTCACGATATTAGTCATAAGAAACACCTCTATAATTTTATTTTAGATGCTGAATGCTTATTAAATAAAACAGACCATAATTTCAATCCTAAAACCAATAGATTTCTCTTTTACTTTTCTATTTCCTTCTAAAAAATAGCGCTATATTTATGTTTAGACTGTCGTTTTAAAGCTATATTCCATCTCTCCAGCTAGTGCTGCTGGGGTATCATCCGTTTTTCTGAAATCATGTGTGTATATCAATTCAAACGAACCAAAATCTACTTGTTTATAAAATTCATAGCAAGGGAAACCATCATGTACACCTTCAATATTCACAGTACCACTTTCATTAGCTCGTATAGTCAAAAAATAATCAGCTGCAGGTGCTGCTGCGTTTAAAGGATTACTTGCACTTGCTCTCATTTCAAATGAAACTTCATCTTCACTCCATACAATATTTGTACATACAATGTTTTCTGTACTTGTTTCTCCCTTTTGATACTCAATTGAGCCATCTGAATTTGTAATCTTCACGGTGACGATACAAGCATCTGCATATGTGAAAATTTCTCTTTTATAAAAATCAATATTCACTTCTTGTTCTAACCTTGAACGCTTTGTGTTCACAGCTTGTGGTGTAAACTCACGTGCATCTCCAGCATATTCAAACACTCTTCCTGTTGCAGGGTCCTTAATAGGTTCCAGCGATGCATACGGTGCAAATACACTCCCTCTAATTTTCACGATATTAACCATGTGAAACCTCCATTGATTCTATATTATATAAATCATTATTTGTTCTACCGACATAATATAGTCAATTTGATTGACTATATTATGTATAGTACAATAGGCATTACATATAGTCAACTTAATTGACTACAAGCGCGGAGGTTATATACATGGATCAAACATTCAACGAGTTAGATCTTACATCGCTTTTATCATTATCATTTAGCACATTAATCACTAAGCTACATGACAAATTAAGTGAATTAGGATTTGAAGATATTAGGCCAGCACATGGTTTTATGTTCAAACGCATCCTTCCGAATGGGGCAACTGGTATAGAGCTAGCTGAGTATTTGGGGATTTCCAAACAAGCTGTAAGTAAAATGGTGGATTCTCTTGAGAGTAATGGCTACGTTACACGCAAAACACATCCTACTGATAAAAGAGGTAAAATCATCGTTTTAACCGAACGTGGTTTGTCAGTAATGAAAGCAAAAGAAGAAATAGTAGCTGAAATAGAACAGCGATGGATTGAAAACATAGGTATAGAACGAATGCAAATACTGAAAGAGGATTTAACAACATTCGTTACTAAAGAAAATACAGAGAAATTATCATCAAATATACGACCTGTCTGGTAAACAAAAAACGAATCCATTTTGATTCATCTTCTTCAAAATGGATTCGTTTTTATTTCATCTTTTTCAAATACAAAAACTGTCCCATAAATACGCTCTTCAATATTATTTATTCCTGTCTCTCTATGATATCCGACAAAATCAATACCGACAGGTGGCGTAATATCTACCTTGCATACCCCTATTTTGCTCATTTGAATCGCTCCATTTCTCTATGTAACTCCCTTTTTTCAAGAATAGCATATTTTACCTTGTTCCAAATAAAAAAAGAACAGACATAGCATTCTATGTCCGTTCTTTCCATCACACATACTTCCGATGCACCATCTTCCCATCATAAGAAAACACAACGCCCTTACTCTCCACAATCGACTCCATATGCACTGTTCTTCCCCACAGCTGATGAAGGTATGGTAATACCTTTTCTAAGTATTTTAAATCAAGCTCGATTCCTTCGTAACTATGTTTAATGTATAATTCCCCGTTCTTTAAGTAGTCTCCATCTTCTACTACTAAGTACGGGAAGCCGCCATTTGTACGCATATTTACGAGCTGATCACGTACATGTTCCCACTCTTTATCTATTACTTTATATTCTTTTCCTTGGCGCTGGAATAAGTACATATCTTCTCTCATTACGAGATCTTTATTTAAGTAGTTTCTTAAGAACGATACGTCCCATTCGATTTCGCGCACTTCAAAGATTTTGTCACGACCAGATCCTGGTTTGACGCCTCTTCGTTTCATTTCTTCTGTCGGGTTGTTGTAGCGTTCTTCAATATCTTCAAACATTTTAATACCGAGGTAGTATGGATTAATGCTCGTTTTTGATGGCTGTACAACACCTGCATTTAATTTCGCAAATTCGATGGCTTCATCAGATGTTAAGTCCATTTCGCGAAGTATGCGTTGATGCCAGAAGGACGCCCAGCCTTCGTTCATGATCTTTGTTTCAAGCTGCGGCCAGAAATATAACATTTCTTCACGCATCATCGTTAATATGTCTCGCTGCCAATCTTCTAACTCACGGCTATATTCTTCAATAAAGAGGAGTAAGTCTTTTTCTGGCTTTGGTGGGATTTTCTTCTTTTTACGTACATTGGAACGTTCCCTTTTTTTATTTCGATCATCTAAATTCCATAGGTCATCGTATTGTGATGCCTTTTTCTTTTCTATTTCTTCCTCTTCTAAGTCATCAATACTCCACGCAAGTTTCGGACGCATGAGCGACGGATCAATATGCTCTTGGATAGCAAGTACGGCATCTAAAAATGTTTCTACCTCTTCTTTTCCGTACTTATGCTCATATGCTTTCACCCGTTCAGCTGTCGCCGACATACTTTCTACCATATCCCGCTTCGTATTTGAAAAACGAATATTATTTTTGAAGAAATCACAGTGTGCTAAAACGTGCGCTACAATTAATTTGTTTTGAATTAACGAGTTCGTATCTAATAAAAAGGCGTAACATGGATCAGAGTTAATAACGAGTTCGTATATTTTACTAAGTCCTAAATCGTATTGTAATTTCATTCTGAAAAATTGTTTTCCAAAACTCCAATGTGAAAACCTTGTTGGCATCCCATATGCACCAAATGTATAAATAATTTCCGCTGGACATATTTCATAACGCATCGGATAAAAATCAAGCCCAAATCCAGTCGCAATTTCCGTAATTTCCGCAATCGCATATTGCAGTGCTTTATCGTCACTTGCTCTCATTATTTTCCCTCCTTACACTTTCCCTTAAGAAAGTGTATGATGGAGAACAAGCTTTCATGAGGATTGATTGCATAATAAAAAGACACCCCCGCAAAAACGAGAATGTCTCATCTATTAACCTTCAATAATCTCCATCTTCTCCGTAATCGGAGTACGCGCTTTTCCTTCAGGCGCTTTATCAAAATAACCGATATGAAGAATTCCAACGATACGTTGGCCTCTTGTTAAACCGATTCCTTCTATAAATAATGGATTATAGTTTAATCCGCCTGATTTCCAAACACATCCTAATCCGCGTTCCCAAGCAAGAAGTTGGAAATTTTGCATAAATGCACATGTTGCAGCGTAATCTTCATCACGCTGAATTTGACGTGGATCTTCATTTATATACACAACGATTTGTGCAGGTGTGCTTAAGAAACGATCTGATAAAATTTTACCGCGTTTCGCTCTTTCTTCTTCTGTGAAAGAGTTTAATACTGCATCTACTAATTTCTTGCGGCCTTCTCCGATGTATAGTTTACAATTCCATGGTTCACGGTGCTTATGATTAGGTGCCCATGTTGCATCGTTTAATAGTTCAATTAATAAATCTTTTTCTACTGCTTTGTCTGTAAATGTACGAACAGAGCGTCTTTCTTTAATCACATTTGCGATGGAAGTATATGTAGTCATATTTTTCTCTCCCTTATTTTTATCTATATGTATAAGTTTATCGTTAGTATTGATATTGATTTTCAATTTCGATTATACCTTAGTTTTTTACTATTAATCAATGTTTTATGTTGGAAAACTTCTAAAAAACGTCATTCCATACTGTGAATAAAAAAACTTAACTTGTTCACAAGTATTTCACATTTTATGGAAATGATATGTGTACAGTTTTCTACATTATCCATCTAGGAGGAGTTTACATGTACAAAAAAATCGCTGTTTGTATGACTATGACAGCATTATTATGCGGGATATCTACCTTCCCCGCTTCCGCTGCCACGCCAAAAGAAGTAACATTCCATCAACATAAACCAATTTCAGAAGAAGAAATGCAGTCGCTCGAAAAACTCGGCTATAACAAACATGAAATTTGGAAAGCTGCTCACATTGCAAGAATGAGTAAAAAAGAAATTAAAGATGTTTTAGCTTACTATAAGCAAAATAAATCTTGGGAGAAAACAGCCGAGCATTTCGGTGTAGATCCAAGTAAGCTGAAAAAGCATCATATAAATAAAGAAACAAAGCAAGCGCTGCTACAACAGTTAGCAACTATGCAAAAATCCACACCGGATCAGCTAAAGCAAAAAATGAAAGAATATAACATCAAATTGCGTCATCTTACTGTGTTAACAATCATCTCTCAAAAAAGCAATACCCCACTTGATGATGTGTTAAAGATGAAAAAAGATGGAATGGACATGAAACAAATTGCCGAAAAATTAAATGTAAAAAGAGAAGATATACGAGCGGAAATGATGAAATTAGTGAAGTCTATTAAAGAACAAAAAACAAATTAAACAGCTAAAAAGGAAGAGACATTCACTACTCTTCCTTTTCTTTATGAACTTTCAATTTTTAAGTATAAATTCCCGTCTTTCCCAAAAACTAACACAAGTAAATGATGTAAGTTAGGGGTGAGAAAATGTTCGGTTTATCATCTAAGAAATCAAAAAAGACTAATACGAAAACACTTTGTTCTATTCCAGAATTTATACAAACCATGAAAGAATCAAGCGATTTTGTCTCTTATAACATACTTAAAGATGAAACGTTGTGCTTATTTTATTATAAATCTGTCGTGGAAGCACTTATTATTAAACAATTTATTTTAACTCCTCTAAAAAAGGAATCGGAACAAATCCAAAACATCTCTGATTTATGTAATATCATCTCTATTGAAGACATTATTACCTCCCCTTCTATTGATGATATTCGTGAAAAATTATTAGGTGGATATATTTTAATACGCTTAAAAAACAATGCGAATCCTGATCAATATGCTTTAATTCGTGCCGAAAGTACTGTTTTAGGAAAACGATTATATAACGATACAGAAAATGAGTATAGTGTAATCGGGCCTAAAATCGGTTTCGTTGAAAACCTTGATACAAATATCCACTTATTGCGCCGAAATATCGTAACGGAGCAACTCATTTTTAAAGAAGTTACCGTCGGATCTATATCAAAAACGAAAGTAGCAGTTGCTTATATAGAAGGAATTACAAATGAACAATTTATCAACACCGCAATACAACGGCTAGAAGACATTGATTTTGATGTCCCATTTGATGCAACTATGATTGAGCAATTTATTAGTGATAATAGCAATTCACCTTTTCCCGTTCTATTACCTACAGAACGATTAGATCGAGCTGTATTTGCATTAATTAACGGAGAAGTTTTAATTTTAACAGATGGCTCTCCATATGCTTTATCAGGACCAACAACGTTACTGGATTTTTTCATTTCACCAGAAGATTATTATTTACCGTGGATGATTGGATCTTTTTTTCGTGTTATTCGTTTTTTCGGAGCTATATTTTCTCTTTTTTCCTCCGCTATTTATACAGCGGCTTTAACATATCATTATCAAATGATTCCTGCTGATTTACTAGGTCCTATTATTTTCTCGAGAGCTAACGTACCTTTCCCTCCTATTCTAGAAGCACTCTTTTTAGAAATTACAATTGAATTGCTTCGTGAAGCAGGAGCACGTTTACCAACGAAAGTCGGACAAACGATTGGGATTGTTGGAGGGATTGTAATTGGACAAGCATCTGTTGAAGCAGCTTTAACAAGTACAATTTTATTAATTGCAGTTGCTTTATCCGCACTTGCATCTTTCACAACACCGACTGTAAAGATGTCTTCTACTATCCGTTTATTACGCTTTCCGCTTATTCTTTTAGCCGGTGCATTTGGAGGATTAGGCCTTATTGTCGGATTTGTATTTATTTTAGCTCATTTAATTAAATTAAAATCACTTGGATCACCTTATTTATTACCTTTATATCCATTTCGTGGTTTAGGTACAGCAGAAGGTTTTCTTCGATTACCATTTAGCCAAACGGCTCAAAGACCTTCTTTTCTGAGACCAAAATCAAAATGGCGCTATAATCCAAACAAATCGAAGCAAAAACATGATGGTGAGAATGAATGAAGAAAATTTTATTGCACCTTATCATTATCTTCTTCGTTTTACAAACTGGCTGTACACAAACGTATATAGTAGATGCACAGCGTATTATTCATATTGCTGGATTTGATATCACAAAAAACAAAAGATTCCAAGGAACTATTCTATTCCCAGAGTACACACATGGTGTAAAGTCTAAGCCAGAGACTCAAACAACATCTGCCCGTTCACTTGAAACAATTGCTTCACGATTGAATGCGAAATCTCCTCACAATGTTGTTGTAGGTCAAATGCGTGTTGTCCTATTTGGAAAGGCTCTAGGAGAACGCGGAATGGGAGAGATTATTACTAACTTACAACGTGACCCAAATATCGGGCGTGATGTACAACTAGCAATTGTAGATGGATCGGCTGAAGAGCTTTTAAATTACGGAAAAAAAAATGGGTCTTTATATATCGCTGATTTACTCGAGCAAAATATAAGAAATGAGAACATCCCACAAACCACATTAAACATTTTTTTATATAATTATTACTCTTCTGTATGTGATGCCTATGTTCCTTATATTAAAATGGACGATAATCATTCTATCGCTGTCAAAGGACTTGCCTTTTTAAAAGGCGATAAAGTAGTCATGTATACAGATAAAAGACATTCTGTTTTAGCAAAATTACTTATTAATCCTACGAAAAATGGACGTTACGAAGCAGTAATAAAAAAGGATAAGCATAAAGGTATGGTTGTTATACAAAACTTAGCTGGAGAAAATAAGTATGATATAGATCAAACTGGCGACATACCAAAAGTAAAAATTCATTTAAAATTAAATGGATTAATTAAAAACTCTCCTAATTGGATTGATCTAAGAAAAAAAACAAATATCAATTATATAAAAAAACAAATTGAACAAAATGTTGAAAAAGACTGTGAAGATTTAATAAAACAATTTCAAGAAAAGGAAATTGACCCTTTAGGAATACGAGATGAAATTAGAAGCCATACAAGAAAATGGAATATAAAACAAATTCGAAATATGTATAAAAACGTAGCGGTGGATATAAATTTAGATCTTAATATTGTACAATCTGGAATCGGGGAATAGTGAGGTGAAATGAGCAATGAATACAATGAATAAGACAAAAACTGTCTCTCCATATTTTGCATTTATTTTATTGCATTCTCTCCAAATCGGCATAGGAATTCTCGGCTATCAACGTGTAATTTTGAAAAATGCAGGTTATGATGCTTGGATTTCTCTTATTATTGCGGGGATTGCAACTCATATTGTACTGTTTTGTATGTTAAAAATGCTTGAAAAAGACGGAGATTTAATTAGCATTCATACAACCACCTTTGGAAAATGGATTGGCTCTATATTTTCTGTAATTTTCACTCTTTATTGCTTATTATTTTGCCTTACTGTTCTTCGTACATATATGGAAGTAATACAAGTTTGGATTTTCCCTACCATTAAGTTATGGAAACTAACCTTTATGTTTTTATTAGTGACTTGCTATATTATAAAGGGTGGATTTCGCTCTGTAACCGGAATATGTTTTTGGGGAGTCGTTCTACCTATTTTCGTTGTATTCTTTTTAATTTATCCAATGAAATATGCACATTTCCGCAATATTTTACCTATTTTTACACATTCACCTTTTGACATGCTTATATCAGCAAAACACTCTGCGTTAGAGTTTCTTGGTTTCGAGACAATCTTAATCTTCTATCCATTTATTAAAAAAGGAAAATCCTTAAAAAGATGGGCCCATGCTGGAATTGCTTTTAGCACCTTAATTTATGTAATTTTAGCTATCGTATCTTTTATGTATTATAGCGAGGGACAATTAAACCGTACTATTTGGCCTACTTTAACGATGTTAAAAATAATTAAAGTTCCTTTTATTCAGCGTTTTGAATATATTATTATTTTCGTTTGGTTTTTAATTATTTTACCAAACCTTTGCTTAACTATTTGGTCATCATGTCAAACGATGAAGCGCTCCTTTCATATTTCATTTAAATTTACATTACCGTTTTTTATTTTCATCATATTTTCAGCTTCTCTGCTTTTCACAAACCGTGAAAGTATCAACACATTAAATACCATACTATCTCAAGCTGGTTTATATATTGTATACGCTTATATCCCAATTTTATTTCTATTTCATTCGCTAAGATGGCGCTTCAAAAATCAGTCAAAAAAATCTTCAACCGATACACCGTAATCTCTGATACAATTTGATTAATACATTTGTAAAGGGGACAAGCGAATGAAAAAGTATGTATTTTCTTTACTTGCAGTACTAAGTTTAATTCTTGCTGGATGCGGAAGTACTGGTACAAATGACCAAAAATCTTCTGAATCAAAAAAAGAAGAACATGACCATGCATCGCACACTCAGCAAGCTGACATTCAAGAGAAAACAAAAGGAGTCGACACACTTCCGGCCTTCCTAGATAAGCTTGATCCACAAATGAAAGATATCTACACCGTCGCTGGACAAAATGCAGAGCTATTAGATTGGATTCCATGCTATTGTGGTTGCGGTGAAAGTGTAGGACATAAAAATAATAAAAACTGCTTTATTCGTGAAATTAAAAAGAATGGTGAAGTTGTTTGGGATTCCCACGCAACGACTTGCGTCAATTGCCTAGAAATCGCAGTTGAATCTGCTTCCATGAAACAAAAAGGAAAATCAACGCTTGAAATTCGTAACTATATCGATAATAAATACAAAGAAGGTTATGGCAAACCAACACCTACGCCAATGCCAAAAGCTTAAAAAACGAGGAAACTCCTCGTTTTTTCTTTTCATTCACTTTTTTTCTTAACAAATTCTTTCAAGTGTATTTCCCCTTACTTATCACACACTATATATAACTCTCGGTAAGGAGGGTACACAGTGCAAACATACAACGACTATGATAAAGCTCTCTATTACACGTATTGCTGTAATTGGGATAAATTACTCGTTCTCATGGTTCAAACGAACGATCAATTATTTTCTAAGCGTATTGAGCATTTTTTACACGCTTATCAATACAGTAAAGAACTGCCAGAAGTTGATAAACAATTGCAGCTCCTATTTCAATATATTGACCACGCATCCCAAAAGTCGCATGTAGAAGAAGTAGAACAAATTCAAATGTAAAATATAGCGCTATTCTCTTCCAGAGAATGGCGCTTTTTTAAAATATTAATACTAATAAATGTTTCCTCTTATAAAACTTTTATTGATAAACATATTTTTTCTTTCTTTTCTATACCACTTCATACTATAATTTAGTATGTAACTATTATAAGAGAGGTATAAAATATGGGACGAGAAAAAAAGCAAGAATATGCTTTACTTACCGCATGGGGAGCTTCTTTTATTGCTACACTAGGAAGTCTGTACTTTTCCGAAATCATGAAATTTGAGCCTTGTGTCCTTTGTTGGTATCAACGCATTTTTATGTATCCATTCGTTTTATGGCTTGGTATTGCTGTAGCAAAAAAAGACTATCGCATCGCAAGTTATTCTTTACCAATCGCAACTATTGGCGCTTGTATTTCTTTATATCACTATGCAATTCAAAAAGTCGCAGCATTTTCATCTGCTGGGGCAGCTTGTGGACGTGTACCATGTACGGGAGAATACATAAACTGGTTCGGCTTTGTGACAATCCCGTTTTTAGCACTTATCGGCTTTATTACAATCGCTGTTTGTAGCTTTATTGTCATCAAAAACAAATAAGGAGATGAAAGAATGAAAAAAATGCTTATATTTGGTGGTATTATTATCGCCTTGTTCGTGGCAATTTTTGCAGTAACACAAATGGAAGAAAAAAATGCTACTAGCCAAAAAATTGATAATCCTACTGAAAGTAAGACAAACGGTTCTGACTACTACACAAATAAAATTTCTCTTTCAGATCTTCAAAAGAACTTAAAAGAGAAAAAAGAAGAAACAGTATACTTTTATCAAACATCTTGCGTTCATTGTCAAAAATTATCTCCTGTCGTAGTACCAATGGCTAAAGACTTGAACGTTGATATGAAAGTTATGGATATTGAAAAATTAGATGCTCCTTGGGATGAATATAAAATTCAAGGTACACCAACAATCATTCATTTTAAAGATGGCAAAGAAGTGAGCCGTATTAGCGGTGAACAGCCGAAAGACAAATTAAAAGAATGGCTTGAGCAAACGAAAAAGTAACGAGAAAAGGAAACTCCTTCTACACATGAAATGGGCGTAAAATCCCAAACTAATGTATAAGGAGGGGGTTTTATGCCAGAAGTAAGATGTTCTGTTTCCAACTGTTCTTTTTGGGGACAAGGTAACTTTTGTCAAGCAAGTGCAATCATCGTTCAGCCTGATGCAGATGAAACTGGTCAAACTGAAAATGATTCATATACAGCTGCTGTTTTAACAAACGAGACGCTAGAAAGTTCTGTAGCAACGAGTGTAGAGACTTGTTGTCATACATTTAAGCCTAGATATTAACAATTATTCCACCTCATATACGTGAGGTGGTTTTTTCTTTCCCTCTTCTTGTTTACGTCATCTCTAATTCTCCCTATAATAAAGTTAACATTTTTATGAATACGAAGGTGAAATACTATGGCTAAAACAATTGCAGATATCGCCAAATTGGCTGGAGTTGCAAAAAGCACAGTCTCTCGTTACTTAAACGGCGGATATGTAAGTGATAAAACAAAACTTAAAATCGAAGGTATTATTCAGGAAACAAATTTCTCTCCCAATACATTTGCTCAAAGTTTAAAAGCAAAAACAACAAATTTAATTGGTGTCATCATCCCCCGATTAGACTCCTTCGCTACAATGAAAACACTTATCGGGATTGATAAAACATTACAGGAAAATAACTATCAAATGCTTGTAGCAAATGCAAATCAAACAACCGAAACTGAAATACAAGCTATGGAAAACTTTATAAAACAAAGAGTAGCTGGCATTATTTTATTAACAAAAACATTAACGAATGAACATCAAAAAATTATGGCTAATTCAAACATCCCTATTTTATTCGTCGGGCAAGAATATAAAGATCAATATTGCCTCGTTCACGATGATTATGATGCAGCTTATGAGTTAGGGGCATACGTGTTATCACAAGGTCATCGACATATTGCCTATTTAGGGATAGAAAAAGATGATATTTCTGTTGGAATAAATCGAAAAAATGGTTTTCAAAAAGCAATTGAAAATTTAGAACCGGCTTGCAACGTTTCATATTACGAAACAACTTTCCGCATAGAAGATGCCATGAAACAAGTACAACATATTTTAGATAATAATCGCCCAACTCTTATCGTATGTGCTACAGATAACATCGCTCTTGGCGCAATGAAAGTGATTCACTCCCACTCCCTTTCTGTACCAGGTGATATTTCTGTAACAGGATTCGGTGGATATGATATTTCAGAAATGGTACACCCTAGCTTAACGACAATTGCGTTTGACTATGAGTATGCTGGAAAGCTTGCTGCCACTTCTCTTTCACAGCTTGTTGAAAACAAAACTATACCAAAAATATTACACTCTCGTTATACATTAAAAATCCAAGAAAGCGTTGACAAAATATAAAGGCGCTCTATAATAAAATTAAAACCGGTTCCACATTTTAAAAACAGGATTTTCAACATCATTTCCCTGTTTTTTATTTTAACTTATTGCGGAACCGGTTCCGCAAGAGAAATTTATAGTAAGGGGGAATTTTTATAGATATGAAACAAATTGCAAATCAAGTATTACAGAACATTGGTGGAAAGGAAAACATTGTTCGTGCCACACATTGCGCGACTCGCCTTCGTCTTATATTAAAGGATGATACGAAAATAAACGCTGCAGAAATCGAAAACATCGATGGAGTAAAAGGTGCTTTCGCAACGACCGAGCAATATCAAATTATTTTTGGAACTGGCATAGTAAACAAAGTATATGATGAATTCTCAAAACTAATTGGAATAGCCGAACTAGATTCTACAACATCAAACGATATACCTAAGAAAAAAATGAATCCTATCGCCCGCCTAGCAAAGACACTATCCAATATTTTCGTTCCAATTATTCCAGCTATCGTCGCAAGCGGTTTACTTATGGGTCTACTCGGAATGTTGAAAGCGTTTAAATTAGTTCCTGGAGATCACTCACTTATCCAATTACTTGATATGTTCTCAAGTGCAGCTTTCATTATTTTACCTATTTTAATTGGAGTAAGTGCCGCTAAAGAATTTGGTGGAAATATTTTCTTAGGGGCAGTTGTTGGTGGTATATTAACTCACCCAAGCTTAACAAATCCTTGGACTCTTTCAAATGCAAAACCAACTGTTTTACATTTCCTTGGCATGGATATTGATATGATTGGCTATCAAGGTACTGTTTTACCTATTTTATTATGCGTATACGTTATGAGTACAATTGAAAAAGAACTTCGAAAACGTGTTCCGAACTCTTTAGATTTATTAGTTACACCATTCTTAACAATTATTATAACTGGCTTTTTATCACTTATTATTATTGGACCAATTGGATATAAAATCGGTGACGGTATTACGTACCTTTTAAATACAATTTATCAATTTGCAGGACCAGTAGCTGGTCTTATATTCGGTGGTCTATATTCAACAATTGTTCTTACTGGCTTACATCATAGCTTCCATGCTATAGAAGCAGGCTTACTCGCAAATAAAGATATCGGTGTCAATTTCTTACTCCCTATTTGGTCAATGGCGAACGTTGCACAGGGCGGCGCTACTTTAGCTGTCTATTTCAAAACAAAAAACAAAAAAACGAAAGAAATTGCAATTCCGGCAGCAGCTTCAGCATTTTTAGGAATTACAGAACCAGCTATTTTTGGTGTCAATTTAAAACTAGGTAAACCATTTATTGCAGCAGCTATTGGCGGCGCAATTGGAGGCGCTTACGTTGTTTGGATGCAAGTAGCAGCTAACGCATACGGTTTAACAGGTATTCCGATGCTTACAATTGTTGCACCTCTTGGCATGATGAACATGATTCACTATATAATTGGCTTCGCTATTGCAGTTATCACTGCTTTTGTTGCCACATTCATTTTATATAAAGAAAGTAAATAATAACGGGGTGAAAACCTATGTCAAAATATAAAACAATTCTGCAATCTAATAAAGACGAATTACATTCTTTATATGAAATTGCAAACCAAGATTCATGGAAACCAATTTATCATATCCATCCACCATTTGGATTAATGAATGATCCTAACGGTGTATCATACTACAATGATGAATATCACGTTTTTTATCAATGGTATCCATTTGGTCCCATTCATGGAATGAAGCATTGGGGACATGTGAAGTCAAAAGACCTTATTAACTGGGAGCGTATGCCTGTAGCCATCATCCCTACTGAAAGCTATGAATCACACGGTGCATATTCTGGTAGTGCTATCGTAAAAGATGGCCTTCTTCATTTACTTTATACAGGGAATATAAAAAATCCTGATGATTCCCGTGATGCAAAACAATGTATGGCAACAATGGATTCACAATATACGATGACGAAATATAGTAATAATCCTGTTATTGATATAATTCCTGACGGATATACAAAACATGTACGTGATCCAAAAGTCTGGAAACATAATGATATGTACTATATGTTACTCGGTGCCCAACGTGAAAATACAACAGGAACTCTATTACTATACAAATCACAAGACCTATACAATTGGCATTTCCAAGGCGAAATTACAACAAATTTAAAAGAATTTGGATTTATGTGGGAATGCCCCGATTACTTCCAATTATCAGGGAAAGATGTACTTCTCTTTTCACCGCAAGGAATTGAAAAAGACGGAGAAAACTTTCACAATGTATACAATGTCGTTTATGCTATAGGTCATTTCGATATTAAAAATTTATATTTCCATATTGATTCCTATTACGAAGCTGATAAAGGATTCGATTTTTATGCCCCTCAAACTTTAGAAGACGCTACTAGTCGTCGCCTATTATTTGCTTGGGCAGGATCAAGTGAAATCACATATCCTTCTGATGATTATATGTGGGCTCATTGCCTAACACTTCCACGTGAATTAACATTAGAAGATAACATCATAAAACAAAAACCAGTTTCAGAATTAACAAAACTACGAACAACAAAAAAAGACATTTCAGGAGATATAACAGCTGGATTAAATGTATTATCAACGCTTGATGATGAAGGCTCCTATGAATTAATTGTTACACTTAAAACAGAAGATGCAAAGCGTTTTGGGCTTTCTCTCTTCCACAATGAGGAGGAATGTTTCCCCATTACATTTAATCGGGAACAAGGTACTATTTCTATAGACAGGAGCAACTTCTACCATCAATTTGGCGGAGAATATGGATTTGAACGCTGTAAAAAAATCGATATTCAAGATACGATAGAACTACAAATATTTGTAGATAAAAGCATCGTGGAAATTTTCTTATACGATGGTTCAACAGTCTTTACGTCCCGAGTTTTTCCTCGAAAAGACATGAAACATCATATCGCAATCTTTTCAGATGCAAAACTAAACTTTACCATCACACAATATAAGCTGAAAAGAGGGATTGTATGAGAAATGTCTTTTGTATAGGTGAACTATTAATTGATTTTGTGTGCCGAAATACTAACGTTTCTTTAGTAAACGGTTCAGATTTCGAAAAAAAAGCTGGTGGAGCACCCGCTAACGTTGCTGCTGCGATTACAAAATTAGGTGGACACGCTACATTTATGGGGCAAGTAGGAAACGATCCATTTGGTGAGTTTCTTGAACAAACTTTACAGCGTGCGCAAGTCGATACATCCATGCTCATAAAAGATAAACAAACAACACTTGCATTCGTATCCATCGATCAAGATGGCGAACGTGATTTTACTTTTATGCGTGGTGCAGATGGTGAATATCAATTCAATAGCATTGATTTATCAAAAATACAAACAAATGATTTAATACATTTCGGTTCAGCGACAGCTTTACTATCAAGCCCATTAAAAGAAACGTATTTCCAGTTGTTACAATATGCGAAAGATAACGGCCATTTTATTTCTTTTGATCCAAATTATCGAAGTGCACTCATTACAAATACAGAACAATTCTCTCAAGATTGTCTAACCTTTATAAAACATGCACACTTCGTAAAAGTAAGTCAAGAGGAAGCTACTATGCTCTCTAAAGAAAGTGATTTACAACAAGCTGCACTCAAATTATTAAATTATGGCGCAAAAGTAGTAGCTATTACACTTGGAAAAGACGGTACCCTTCTTGCGACAAATGAAGGTCAAACCATTGTCTCTTCTATTTCCATTCAACAAGTCGATACAACTGGTGCTGGTGATGCTTTCGTTGGAGCAATGTTATATCAGATTGCCCAAAGTGAACATACACTTTCGTATCATTTCAAAGACTTAACAGCGTTTATCTCCTTTGCAAATAAAGTAGGCGCTATCACATGTACAAATTACGGTGCAATTGCCTCTCTTCCATCATTAACAGATATAAAAGCATACGATTAATCGTATGCTTTTTTTACATTCCTCTCCAAAAATCATGCATAATAAAAAAGTACAAAATAACGAGAACGGCCGTCCCGCATAGGGTAATGCGCCGATATATACTCTTCTCTCCTTCCCTTGCTTTCACAAACGCCCAAATAAATCCGAAGAACAATATTAAATCAACATATGGAACATAAAAAGAAAAGACGAGAAACGCATATAAATACACGATAAATAAACAGGTCGTTACTAAGAAAACTTTAAACGCAAATTCACTTTTCATAATATAACCGCCCCCTATCTGTACTGTATTATATTCAGCAAAATACAATAGTTGCAGTTAAACTCCAAGTATAAATAAGCTACCGTCTATAATACGGTAGCCATTACGGAACATTGTATTTCCGTTTATATATATTACTTAAAATCGAAGAAGGAATTTGCTCGTAACGAATTTTCTCTCCTGTTTCATCTATAATATACGAATTGTTTCCTATATAATATATTCCATCTTTTCGTTTTGAGTACACTGGATATCTTTCATTTGGCAATACCGTTTTCACTTTCGTTAACTGTCCATTTGGTTCTTGCCAATATATATCCGCGCGGTCTACTAGCGTAAGTACTCCAATTTGTTCTTCTTCTATTTTTCGACCATTCCAGCTCACAACGCGATAACCAAGCTTATTCGCTTCATATTCGGGACTCGTATGAAAACGAGAAATGATTACTTTTGTTTGTAATTGTACTCGGTCATATAACCATTGTATATCCCTGTCATGCATGCGAATACAACCATTTGATTCCCTACTTCCAATCGTCCATTCCCGATTTGTCCCGTGAATCGCATATTCATTCTTATCTAGTCCCAGCCACCTCGTACCGAGAGGGTTATTCGGTGCACCCCCAGGTATTTTTTTTCGATGGTATTCTTTATTTTTAAATTTAGTTATAATACAAAAGTTACCTTCAGGCGTAGGTGTACGCTCTCTTCCAGTCGTTACTGGAAATGTTTTTGTGTAATTTCCATTTTCAAAAAAAGACAACTGGTTTGTCGTAAGATTTACTAATATTAAATGATCTGTATTAGCAAAAGCACTAACCGGTAGGATGAAAAATAATAGTATGACGAAACATGACTTTTTCAGCTATATCCCCCCTAGTGCTCACTATAATAAGTGGAATTAACATTACTTTGCTCTTATAAATGAAAACTATCCATTTACAATAACTCCCCCATTTACATGTATCATTTGTCCGCTAACATAGGATGAATCACTAGACGCTAAATATACATATGCTGGCGCTAATTCATATGGTTGACCAGGTCTTTGCATCGGAACATTGCTCCCAAACTGTGATACTTTTTTCTCATCAAAGCTTGATGGAATAAGTGGTGTCCAAATTGGTCCTGGCGCAACACCATTTACACGAATCCCTTTTTGCACTAACGATTGGGAAAGTGATCTTGTAAAAGCTACGATTGCCCCTTTCGTTGCGGAATAATCAATTAAAGTTTCATTTCCTTCGTATGCAACGATAGACGCTGTATTTATAATGACATCACCTTGCTTTAAATGAGAAAGTGCGGCTTTCGCAACGTGAAAATAAGAAAAAATATTAATACGAAAAGTCTTCTCTAGCTGTTCTGCTGTAATATACTCTAAGCCTTGCTGCGGATATTGCTGCGCGACATTATTTACCAAAACCTGTAAACTACCTAACTGCTGGACGGTCTCTTGAACAACATCTTTACAATGCTGTTCATCACTTAAATCACCCGGCAACAATACACACTTTACACCTTCTTTCTCAACATATTGCTTCGTCTCATTAGCATCCCCCTCCTCATCTAAATACGCAATCGCAATATTTGCTCCCTCTTTCGCAAAAGCGATGGAAACAGCTCGTCCAATTCCGCTATCTCCACCTGTAATTAATACATTCTTTCCTTTTAACTTTTCGCTTCCTTTATAATTGGGATCTTCAAACTGCGGTAGAGGATTCATTAATGATTCAATGCCAGGCTGTTTATTTTGATGTTGCGCCGGCATTGTTACAAAGTTTTTTTGCTGTGGCATAGCTTCTTTCAACTCCTTTTTCTTATAATGTGCATAATAAAAACTGGAATTCGCACATCATATTACGATTAATATTCGAATTTAAGACACAAAATATGAATTGTTGTAAACTTTTTATGCAAAACTATTGCAAAATAGTTAAAAAACGAATATTATATATAACTGTTGTGAAAATTATTCGTAAACAGAAAGGATGTTTATATGTTTAACCTTTCAAAACATAAAACTTCTATTAAAACTGAAATTATGGCAGGTATTATTACCTTCTTAACAATGGCATATATCATTGTCGTAAACCCTGTCATCCTTGGGGATGCAGGTGTTCCATTTGAACAAGCATTTACAGCAACAATTATTGCTGCTGTTGTCGGAACATTATTTATGGCAATCTTTACAAACTTACCAATCGCAATCGCGCCAGGTATGGGATTAAATGCTTACTTCTCTTACTCTGTTGTAAAAGCACATGAAGGCATGACTTTCGCAATTGCATTCTCTGCTGTATTCGTAGCAGGTATGATTTTAATTTTGCTATCATTTACATCTTTCCGTACAAAATTAATGGAAGCAATTCCTGAAAACTTAAAACATGCAATTACTGCTGGTATCGGGCTATTTATCGCCTTTATCGGTTTACGTTTAACAGGTATCGTTACAAAAAATGATGCAAACTTAGTTGGACTTGGTGATCTTCACTCTGCTCCAGTTCTACTAGCATTAGCTGGACTTGGAATTACTATTATCCTTATGTCTTTAAATGTAAATGGCGCACTATTTATCGGCATGCTATTAACTGGTATTATCGCTTTCTTCACAGGACAATTAACATTCTCAAATGGTGTTACATCAATGCCTGGATTACCAGAAGGAATTATCGTTTCAAATCCAATTACTGCTGTATCTGATGTAATTAACTACGGATTGTACGGCGTTGTATTTTCATTCTTCCTTGTTACATTGTTCGATACAACAGGTACATTACTTGGGGTAGCTCAACAAGGTGGATTTATGAAAGATGGGAAACTTCCAAAAGCTGGACGAGCTCTTCTATCTGACTCATTCTCGGCAACAATCGGTTCTATGTTCGGAACAACACCATCAACAGCTTACATTGAATCTTCTGCTGGCGTTGCAGCTGGTGGTCGTACTGGTTTAACAACTGTTACAGTAGCTGTTCTATTCGCACTAGCAGCATTCTTTGGACCATTAGTAAGTGCCGTTTCTGGTGTATCAGCTATTACTGCCCCATCATTAATTATCGTTGGTAGTCTTATGATGGGTTCAGTTCGCCACATCGATTGGGACGCATTTGATGAAGCATTCCCAGCATTCTTAGTAATATTAAGCATGCCACTTACATCAAGTATCGCAACAGGTATCGCACTTGGATTTATTTCATACCCACTTATGAAAGTAGCAAAAGGTAAATTCCGTGCTGTTCACCCACTTGTATATGTATTTGGAATTTTGTTTGCTTATCAATTAATATTCTTACCACATTAAAAAAGTAGAGCATCGAAATCCGATGCTCTACTTTTCTTTTATAACAATCATTCAAACTATAACGGTCCCTCCAAAATATGAAGGAGCTTATAACCTTTTAATATTTCTCTTCTACCTGTAATTCTTTACTATACTTTTGAATGAAAACTGATGAAATAACCATTACTATGCCCACACTAAAACTAATAAGTTGATCTAATAACATTTCATCATGAATAAACCAGCGAAGTAAAAATACGCTACCAAAAATAAACATCATAATAAATCCAGTATGTCTAAGTCCTTTATATACATTTTCCATATGTATCACCTCTTCACATACTTTTATCCATATTATACCATAATCTAAAAACGTGTATAACCAACATTCGGTATTGAAACCAATAATAAAAAGACTGCAGAGAACTCCATCTCCACAGCCTAATTATTATTTTTGCAAAAACGCCTGCAAATCTGCAAACTGTCTCTTTGCATCTTCATAGCCTTGCTCATATAGATTTTGTAGTTTTGCTGTATCTTTTTCCATACGATCTACTTGAAGCGGCACTTCTGGACGAATAACAAATAAATTCCCAGCTTGTTCTTCTTTTTCAATGTAGTGAAGTGTTTCATTATACACTTCATAACGATTCAGCATCGTGTTAACAAGGTTCGGATATTTTTTATAAGCTTTCGCTGCAACCCATCCAAACTTTGATTTTTTCTTCGCGTAACCATGATTTCTCGTTAAAATAACGACTGATTTTTTAAAACCATCTTCCTGTGCTTTACGAACTGGAATTGGATCCGAAATCCCGCCATCTAATAATTGCTTACCACGGTAATTTACTACAGGTGCAATGAAAGGCAATGAACTAGATGCTTGTAATAAATTTAGTGCATCATCATTCGTTCCTTCTTTTTCAAAATAAATAGACTGTCCTGTTTCACAATCTGTCGTTCCTACAAGGAAACGCTCTTGGCTATTAAAGTATGTTTCAAAATCAAACGGAACATGCTTTTCTGGAATCTCATGAAAAATGAACTCCATATCGAATAACTGGCGTTTTCTCCATAAATTTTTATACGATAAGTATTTTGGGTGTGATGCATAATCAATATTTACTGTTTTATTTCTATTTCTTTGTCTGGAAAGATACGACGCTGCATGACAAGCACCAGCTGATACACCGATTACATATGGAAAATATAAATCTTGTTCCATAAAGTATTCTAATATCCCGCCCGTGTACACACCACGCATACCGCCGCCTTCTAATACTAACCCCGTATTTTCAAGCATGTTACTCTCTCCTCTATATATATTGACTCTTTAATTATTCACCATGTTAAGTATCTTTTTCTATTATATATGAGTTCTTTCAGAAATTATATTCAAAAGACTTGAGAAAAAGGAGTTTTTTCTTCCAATTATATTTCCAAATGGTTGGAGACATCCTTTATAAATCTTTGAATAAAATCTTGCTCTTCTTTCGTATATCTATCTAAAAATAACAGCCACTTTTCTTCAGCTTGTTTATGTAATTTATCATGAGCTTTATATATTTCATTTCCGCTTTCCGTTAAACGGAAGAAGATTTCTTTTTGATTATCTAACATTTGCATCTTCTCAACGAATTTCTTTTGAAACAACTTTGTACAAATTTTAGAGATTGCACCCTTCGTCATTCCCATTTCTGTCGTAATAGCAGTTACATTCATCAAACCATTTTTCCCGATACACTCGATCACATGTAACTCAGATAAAGACATACCACTTATACCTGTCTCACGAAGAAATTTCTCATTTTGCCCTTTCAAATGTTCTTCTTTTTTATGCAAAAGTGTACGAATGTCCGAAAGTATTTCCATTTGTTTCGTTGCATAATCCAATCCGTTCGCCTCCTGAGTTTCTAAAGAAACAAATTAACTATATACCATTTTAAAATCATTTTTTCATATTTACAAGTGAGAAAATCATGTTAAAATAAATTTAGTTTCCAAGGAAACTAAATGACAAGGAGGTTAACATAATGAAAAAATCCAAAATACATTTCATTTTATATGTCGTCTGTATGAGTGCCTTACTCGGTTCCTTCGCTCAAAATATTTACACGCCTATCTTGCCCATGATTCAAGGTTCTTTTCACACTTCTCTTTATCTTGTAAATGTAACAGTTTCCCTTTTCACATTCGTTCTTGCGATTATGCAGCTCATATATGGACCTTTGATTGATACAAGAGGGAGAAAATCTGTCCTTATCCCTAGTTTGATCATTAGTACAATTGGTTCAATCGGATGTGCTTTTTCAGCGAACATATATGTATTTCTATTTTTCAGAGCTGTTCAAGCTATAGGAATAGCAGCTATACCTGTAGTAGCAGCAACGATTATCGGCGATTTATTTGAAGGAAAAGAACGAGGAGAAGCAATGAGCCTGTATCAAATGTTACTTGCTCTTGCACCTGCAATCGGCCCTCTCATTGGTGGTTATCTAGGCAGTATAAATGGCCACGTATCCGTATTTCTCTTTTTATCTATACTTGGCATTCTCTTATTAACGATAAATATTTCACTACTTCCAGAAACAAAACCAACTGTAAGTAAACAACCGCAAGCAAAAAAGAATTACTGGTTTATCTTAAAAAATAAAACTGGATTTTCTATTACTCTTATTGGCTTCATTCAATTTTGTATTTACTTTTGCTTCCTCGTTTTTTTACCGAGCATTTTAACAAATTCATTTCACTTAACTGCAAGTGAAATTGGTCTTATGTTTGTACCGATGTCTCTTTCTATTATGCTAGGAAGTTATTGCTACAAGTTTTTGCAAAAACGCCTCACAACAAAGCAAGCTTTATTCATTACAAGTTTCTTCAATATTATATGTGTCACTTTATTCTCTTTCACATATAACATCAATATCACGTTCATCATTATCGTTACATCTTTGTACGGTTTTAGTATGGGACTTTCTATGCCAACTCATACTACTTTATTAACAGAAGAATTTGTACAAGAACGCGCAACAGCTATCGGTATGTACAACTTCATCCGCTATCTTGGTATGGGTACAGGGCCACTTATAGGTGGATTTCTTTTATTTAACCAAAAATACTTTTGGATTTTCTTCCTAGGCGCAATTATGTTTTTACTTGTAATCTTATATGCAATGAAAATGCTACGCTTTCATGCTGTACAAAAAGTAAAATAGGGCCCCAAAAAGGTCAGCTCTATTTTACCCTCTTTGATCCGCAACAATATGAATATCAATAAATTTTGTTTGTCTCATAATTTCATTTACAATAGAGCCTTTTCGTATTTCTTCCCACCTTGTTCTTGCCGATTGTCCAAGTAAAATTTGCGTCACCTGTAATCTTTTTGCCACTTCAATAATAACATCTGCTGGCTTTCTTCCTTTTGCTTCTTCTAATACAAAGCTTGCATCAAATTGATTCGTTAGCAACTTCCACTCTTCAATCGTCTGCTTTTTTCCAGCTGAAATAGAATCTATATTTTCCCTCTCAACGTTTAATACGTACAATTCAGCATTTAACCGATCAGCCATGCGCCATCCCCGTCTTATTAATTTCTCCGCTGTTGAACTGTATTGTACACAAACGAGAATTTTTTCTTTTACGCCAATTGGTTCTATTACTGTTTGGCTAATTTTCTCGTCCATATCATCGGCAACTTCTCGAAGTGATAATTCCCTAAGTGCTCCTAAATTATTAAGTGTAAAGAAGTTTTGTAAGCTTTGCTGAATTTTTTCTTCTTTATATATCTTTCCGACTATTAGTCTCTTCCTTAATACCTCAGGCGTTGCATCAACGAGCTGAATTTCATTTGCTTTTTGTAAAATAAAATCTGGAATTCGTTCTCTTACTTTTACATTCGTAATTTGAGCTACAATATCATGAACACTTTCTAAATGTTGAATATTAAAAGCTGATAATACCGATATACCAGCCTCTAACAATTCCTGCACATCCATATAACGTTTCTTATGTTTAGAACCAGGAACATTACTATGCGCAAGTTCATCCACAACAACGACTTGCGGTGCCCGTTTTATAATTCCTTCCACATCGAGTTCATAAAACACTTTCCCTTTATAATCTATTTCTTTTAAAGAAACTTGTTCTAAATCAGCAATTGCGTCTTCTGTCTCTTTTCTCCCGTGCGTTTCAATTAAACCAATTACAATATCCGTACCATCCTTTTTCATCTCTCTAGCATCATAGAGCATTTTATAACTTTTTCCTACGCCTGGAGCTGCTCCTACATATAGCTTTAACTTTCCGCGATTTTGCTGACGAATATATTCTAAATATTCCTCTGGCGTTCGCCTTTGAAACTTCGGTTCATAATCATCTGCATACAAAATAAACACTACCTTTCATTCGAAACAACGCTACCTCAATCCATTAGATTGAGGTAGCACTGTTACTATTTCATTAATTTCTGTAATGCCAAATTTAGCTTTAAGACGTTCACTCGATCTTCTCCAAATAAACCAAGTGCTGCACCTTCTGTTTGATCTTTAATCAACTGATCCAGCGTTTCTTTCGGGATTCTCGTTAATTTCGAGATGCGCTCTACCTGTACGGACGCCCCCTTCGGACTAATATCAGGATCTAGCCCTGAACCTGAATTCGTTACTAAATCCATCGGCACTTCTGTAACTGGAACAGTTGGATTTTGTTTCTTCCACTCTTCAATACTTTTCTCTACCCGTTTTGCTAAATCTGGATTAGATGGTGCATAGTTATTTGAACCAGATGCTTCAGCCTTATATTCAATACTAGAAACACGCCCTTGAAAATAACGTGGATCCGTGAAGTTTTGACCAATTAATTTAGAACCAATCACTTCATTTTTATCATTATATATTAGACTTCCATCCGCATTATCCTTCATCACTGCTTGTGCAATACCAGTAACAATAAGTGGGTATACAAGTCCACACAACACTAGAAATGTAAAAGTAATACGGATAATTGGTGATAGTATACTTTGTTTCTTCTCCATCTTTTTCCCCTCTTCCTTATATAAACAAGCCGACAATCATATCAATTACCTTAATTCCAATGAACGGAACGATAACTCCGCCAAGCCCATAAATAAGTAAGTTTCGGCTAAGCAATGCATTAGAACTCATCGGTTTATATGCAATACCTTTCATCGCTAACGGAATGAGTAATGGAATAATAACAGCGTTAAATATTAATGCTGATAAAATCGCTGACAGTGGTGATGTTAATTTCATAATGTTCAATGCCTCCATTTGCGGAATCGCAAGTGTAAACATTGCTGGAATGATTGCAAAATATTTCGCTATATCATTCGCAATACTAAACGTCGTTAACGCACCTCGCGTCATTAACAATTGCTTACCGATTCCTACAACCTCAATAATTTTCGTCGGATTCGAGTCTAGATCAATCATGTTCGCCGCTTCTTTCGCTGCTGTCGTACCACTATTCATCGCTAATCCAACGTCCGCCTGTGCTAATGCCGGCGCATCATTTGTACCATCACCTGTCATCGCTACAAGTTTCCCTTTATCTTGCTCTGCTTTAATAACAGCAATCTTATCTTCTGGTTTACACTCGGCAACGAATTCATCTACTCCTGCTTCTTTTGCAATCGTTGCTGCTGTTAACGGATTATCACCTGTACACATAACCGTTTTAATCCCCATTTGGCGCAACTGTTCAAAACGATCACGCATACCCGGTTTTACTGTATCCTTTAAATAAATTAAGCCATAAATACGATTATCTACTGCAACTACAAGTGGTGTTCCGCCCTCTTTTGAAATTAAGTCTGCTTTTTGATTTACATCTTTCGGAATTGTTCCGCCTTGTGACTCAACCCATTCAATAACGGCACCTACAGCACCTTTTCTCACTTTCGTTCCGTCTTGTAAATCAACACCACTCATTCTCGTTTCTGCTTTAAACGGAACAAACTCACCTTGTTCTGCAAGTTCTCTATTATATGATATAGATTTTCCCTGCACATACTCGATAACAGATCGGCCTTCTGGTGTTTCATCTAAAACAGAACTAATAGCAGCCCACTTTCCAACTTGCTCAATCGTTTCATTTCCTACAGGTAATAATGTATGAGCCATTCGGTTCCCAAAAGTAATCGTACCTGTTTTATCTAAAATAATTGTATTAATATCGCCCGCAGCTTCTACTGCTTTCCCTGACATCGCTAACACGTTAAATTTTGTTACCCGGTCCATCCCAGCAATACCAATTGCCGATAATAGCCCACCAATTGTCGTTGGAATTAAACAAACTAATAATGCAACTAGCACAGCAGTATCAATTTGAAAACCTAAATAATTTGTAAAAATCGGCAACGTCACAACGACGATCAAGAAAATAAGAGTTAAGCTCGTTAATACTGTATTTAAAGCAATCTCATTCGGCGTTTTTTGACGAGCAGCTCCTTCTACTAAAGAAATCATTTTGTCGATAAATGATTCACCAGGATTACTCGTAATGACAATTGTAATTTCATCACTTACGACCATCGTTCCACCTGTTACGGAACAAAAATCACCGCCTGCTTCTTTTATAACAGGAGCTGATTCCCCTGTAATTGCAGATTCATCTACAGATGCTAACCCTTTGATTACTTCACCATCACTTGGAATCATTTCTCCTTGTTTTACGATAACAACGTCACCTTTTGTAAGATCAGTTGCTGAAACTTGGACAATGTCTCCATTTTCTTTTACAACATTTGCAAACACATCTTTCTTCGACTGCTTTAAAGAATCGGCTTGCGCTTTACCACGACCTTCTGCTAATGCTTCTGCAAAATTCGCAAATAAAACTGTAAATAATAGAATGAGAGAAACTGTTATATTAAACCAACCTGGTATACTACTAGAACTACTTGGAAGAAAAGATAAAATGAACGTAATGATAAATCCAATTTCCACAACGAACATAATCGGATTCTTTATCATGACTTTCGGATTCAATTTCGCAATGGATTGCTTCATAGCATGTGTTACGATATCACGATCCATCGTTTTCGCTTGTCTAACTTCATCTTCTACAGCATGTATTTGTGACTCATTTAATTGTTTTTCTTTTACTACTACCGGTCTCATCATTTACCCTCCATTACTTCAATGTAAGAAATTCTGCAATTGGTCCGAGTACTAACATCGGGAAGAATGTTAATGCACCAACAATTACAATTGTTCCGATAAAGATACCACCAAATAAACTATTATCTGTACGGAACGTTCCGACTGTTTCTGGCACTACCGTTTTTTCTTTCAACGAAGCTGCCACAGCTAGCATCGTAATTAAACTGAAGTAACGTCCTAAAAACATAACTAAACCAGTCGTAATATTCCAAAACGGTGTATTATCTCCTAATCCTTCAAATCCAGATCCGTTATTCGCAGCTGACGATGTATATTCATATACAACTTGCGTTAAACCGTGGAAACCGGAATGAGAAATAGCATCCGTCCCTAAATTTGTTGAAAGAGCTAATGCCGAAAAGCCTAAAATGAGCAATGGATGAAATAAAATCGTGACCGCAATTAATTTCATTTCCTTACCTTCAATCTTTTTACCTAAAAACTCTGGTGTCCGTCCAACCATTAACCCAGATATAAACACTGCAATAATTGCATACATAATAATATTTACAAAACCTGCTCCAACGCCGCCATATACTGTGTTTAACATCATATTTACAAGTGGAACTAAACCGCCAATTGGTGTTAACGTATCATGCATCGTATTAACGGCGCCTGTTTCAGCAGCTGTCGTTACCGTTGCGTATAGTGAAGAAAATACTGTTCCAAATCGTACTTCTTTCCCTTCTGTACCTCCTTGTACATGTTCGATACCCATTCCATTTAATGCCGGATTCCCGTTTAGTTCAGATGTCGTAATTGTTATAAATCCTAGTAAAAACACCATAAAAAGTGAAACGAAAAGGATGCGACCTTGTTTTTTATTTCCTACCATTCGTCCGTACGTAAATGGAAGTGCTGTTGGTAATAACATCATAAGCATCATTTGCAAAATATTACTCATTTGTCCTGGATTTTCAAAAGGATGCGTAGAGTTTGCTCCGAAAAATCCACCGCCGTTATTTCCAAGTTCCTTAATGGAAACGAATGATGCAACAGGTCCACGTAATATACTTTGTTTTGCCCCATCAATCGTTTGTGCTGTAACCGCTCCATCTAACGTTTGCGGTACGCCAAGTGCGACAAAAACTAGTGCCGCAATAAATGCGATAGGAAGAAACACTCTCGTTAACGCTCTCGTAAAATCAACGAAAAAGTTACCAAGTTCTTTTCCAGCAAGTCCTCTTATAAAAGCCATAACGAGCGCCAATGTCGTTGCTGGTGCCGCAAACATTAAAAATGTAATCCCGATTAATTGTGATAAATAGGATAAACCATTTTCACCGCTATAATGCTGTAAGTTTGTATCAGCCATAAAACTAATCGCTGTATTAAAAGCGAGCGTAGGCTCCATCCCTTCAATATGCGCTGGATTTAGCGGCAACACACCTTGTAATCTGAAAATGAAATATACAATAACAATCATAAATCCGTTGAGTAAAACTAATGATAATGCGTACTGTTTCCACGTTTGATTGTATTCTTTTACACCCGTAATTTTAAAAATAAGTTTTTCAAAAGGCCCGAATACTTTATCTAGCATTTTGCTACCTTGAAAAGCTTTTTCTAAATAAATCCCCATTGGCTTTGCTACTAAAATAAACAAGAGCATTGTAATAATGACTGCAACCCAAATCATAATGAATGATTCCCCCTAATTAAAACTTCTCTGGATTTAATAATGCATACACTAAATACACTGTAATTGCTGCGACAATAACCGATAAGACAATCATCATGATTGCTTTCCTTCTTTCACAACTTTATCTGACCAACTTGCAAGACTTGCCATTGATGCAACTAATAAAATAAAAATCCCGACCATTACAACATCTAACATAGCTATCCCTCGCTTTATTTTTTGTTAAAATTTACCATTTGAATATTAAAAAAGAACACTGAGCTCTACTCAGTGTTCAAAAAATGAACAACAAAAAGTAAACCTCCTCTCTAAACGCTTACGAGGTTAGCTGTCGGATTCGGGCCTAAAGAGTAGCCCTACTTTCAAAACTGAAAGATTCACCCCAAGTGACGATGCACAAAATTGGTTCCCCCGCTCCATTTCTGGAACTCAGCGATTTTAGGTTTTTTTGGAAATTTTATGAATGATTTATGAGAGTAAATATACTCCTCTATATTTCACTTGTAAAGGGTTAAATTACTGAAAATAATAATATTTAAATCCATTTAAACGCTTACATTGAAGATTATTATTATTATTTCATCTATTTTCTTTATTTCTCTTCTCTTTTCTTAAAAATGACCTTTTAGATATGAAATAAAAAGAGCGAATGAGATGAAGTGCATAGCTTGTTGCACTCAGCATTCGCTCTTTTTTATTCAACCTTTATTCTCCTCGTAAAAATGCACGTAAATTTCTCCCACGAATATAAACTTGTGTCAATTCTGCATGTAGCTGCTCATACTCGGTAATATCCACCTCTAAATACAAAGCATCTTTTGATGGTAATATAATATACGGCCCTGGAAAAAGGGGATCGATCTTAACCAATTCTTGAACTCGCTCTACCGATACTGCCCAACGATTTGCTATATCTCCAAGTAATAGTACCTTCATCATTTCTTCCCCCGCCCTATTCAAAAAATAAAAAAGAAATATTATCACAATTTGTAAACACGACAAACTTAGCTCCAATTGTTTCATAGAGCCTCGCTGGATATCGTTTATTCCTTGTAACAACAGTAATAGGTGCTTGAAAAGAAAAGCGAATGTGTTCTGTGAAAAAACTAACGATTGGAAGCTCATCCCCTAGTAAAATCACCTTCTTAATACACTCAAAAATACTAGTAAAGTCCTGCTCCTTACTGCAGCTATAAGTCCAATCAAACCCACAATTCCTAACTTCAGCCGCTATCTCTTCATTTGCTGTAAAAATAATTAACTCATGTTGAAATGATACTAGATCTCTTAAACTATCTACCTTACTTTCTTCTCCAACACAAATAAGTGTTAGTTCCATGTACCTCATCCTCCTTAGTATAAAAGAAATCAAACATAAATTGATATTCCCCTATACTAATCAGATCGATGAAGTGATGTATCCATCATGGCACCGTCCTCTCTCAAGACGCTTACGAAGTTAGCTGTCGGATTCGGACTTTGAGAGTAGCCCTACTTTCAAACTTGAAAGATTCACCCCGAGTGACACTGCACAAATTGGTTCCTCCGCTCCATATAATTGGACTCAGCGTTTACAAAAAAATGTATTCTGGCTGATATATTACTCCTGTATTTTGAAAAAGTAAACAGAAAAAAAGCCAGTTATAAAACTGGCTTTTCACTTACCTATGCACGCGTTCTATTCACTTTATATGCAAAATGATTCGTCGGTCCATGACCACTACCAATATTCAATGGCTCTTCAATTGCTATACTAATAAATCGTTTTGCTTCTTGAACAGCATCTTCAATTGAGTATCCTTTCGCAAGTCCTGCTGTAACCGCTGAAGCAAATGTACACCCACTTCCGTGCGTTTGCTTTGAAGGAATTCGCTCGCTTCTAAACTCAATAAATTTTTCTCCATCAAAGAGGAAATCAATTACTTCATTACCTTGATATTCTGCATGTCCGCCCTTCATAAGCACATATTTAGCACCTAATTCGTGCAATACTTTTGCAGCTTCCTTACTATCTTCAACATTATGAATCTCCATCCCAGTTAACACTTCTGCTTCTGGGACATTCGGTGTTATAACAGTTGCTACTGGTAATAAATATTCTTTTAATGCTTGCACTGCTTCTTGTTGTAATAATGATGCACCGCCCTTAGCAATCATAACAGGATCTAGTACAATATTATTCCAGCCAAATTTATTAATATGTTCTGCTACAATTTGAATAACTTCGCTGCTAAATAACATTCCTAGTTTCACAGCATCTGGTGTTAAATCCGTACCAATTGAATTCAACTGTTCCGTAATACCTTCTAACGAAACTGGATATACCCCTTGAACGCCAAGCGTGTTTTGAGCAGTAATTGCCGTAATAGCCGTCATTCCATACACACCAAGCTCTTGGAATGTTTTTAAATCTGCTTGAATGCCGGCACCGCCGCCACTATCAGATCCTGCAATTGTTAAAGCTTTATTTATTTTCATCCCACTCATCCTTTTCTATCCAAAATAGCGATGATAAATTGTTTTTGCTTCGCTTATATCTTTCGTTCCATGTACAAGTACACGACCATCTTTAAAAGCAACTAATCTCTTTTCTTCCACAGAAAATGATAATAAATATGGATTTACATTTAAATCCTGCACACGATCATTCAGCAGCTCTTTATATCTTTCAAAATCTATTTCCTCTTTATGAGGTGGTCTAATTTGAACTGTATTTCTCCCGCATAAAACTGCTGTTTTCGATGTGTTTTCTTTATTTAAATACGGGTATATCGCATTCTCTCCGCACGAAGGACAATTGTGTTTACGAAGCTTTTGCACATTCATACATGAATATTCATTCTTCCATACATCAAATGACACAAGTCCATCTCGCAGTGATTCGTAATCTTCTACTAACAGTTTAAGAGCTTCTGTTACTTGATGAGAAACGACGAGAGATACAGCAGGTGATATAATACCCGCTGTATCACATGTTGCCCCGCCAAGCGGAATCGACTGTAATAAACATGATAAACATGGTGTTTTACTAGGAAGGATTGTGTAAGAAAGACCGTAACTACCTACACATGCACCGTAAATCCATGGAATAGAATATTTTTGTGCTATATCATTCACAATAAAGCGTGTTTCAAAATTATCAGTCGCATCAATAATTACATCAACATTTGTAACAAGTTCTTCTAGCTCTTCAGCTGTTACATCTTGAACGAGAGCTTCTATTGTTACATCACTATTGATCTCTTCTAAACGTTTTTTAGCCGCTATAGCTTTTGGAAGATTATTCTTTACGTCGCTCTCTGCATACAATTGTTGTCTTTGTAAATTACTCCAATCTACATAATCACGGTCAACAATTGTTATCTTGCCAACACCTGCTCTTACAAACATCTCTGCATTTGCACTACCTAATGCACCTGCACCGATAATAAGCACATGCTTTTCTCTTATCTTTTGCTGTCCTTCTTCTCCAATTGGAGAAAATAGTTCTTGGCGAGAATATCGATTATTCAACTACGCTCATTCCTTCTAAAGGACTACTTGCAGTTGCACAACGCTTACGTGCAATACGACCTGCTTCAAAGCCTAAACGTCCTGCCTCAATACTTAATTTCATTGCTTGTGCCATTTTAATAGGATCTTTTGCTCCTGACACAGCCGTATTTAATAACACACCATCCGCTCCTAATTCCATTGCAAATGCCGCATCAGCTGGACTACCAATACCGGCATCAACGATAACTGGTACTGTCGCTTGTTCAATAATGAAGTTCAAATTTAATGGATTTACAATACCAAGCCCTGAACCGATTGGTGATGCTCCTGGCATAATCGCATGCACGCCAAGCTCTTGTAATTTACGTGCTAATACAACATCATCAGATGTATACGGAAGTACGATAAATCCTTCTTCTAGTAACATTTCAGATGCCTTTAACGTTTCTACCGGATCAGGTAATAACGTTCTATCATCACCAATAACTTCTACCTTTATCATGTCACAAAGCCCAGAGGCTTTTGCTAATTTTGCAATACGAACAGCCTCTTCAGCGTTTTTTGCCCCTGCTGTATTTGGTAATAACGTATATTTTTTCACATCAAGTTTCTCTAATAAATTAGGTTGCTTTGCATCAAAGATATCCATACGACGTACTGCAAACGTTAAAATTTCAGCTTGAGAAACGTCAATTGCCTTTTGCTGCACGTCAAAATCAGGGAATTTACCTGTTCCTAATAAAAGTCTAGAATGAAATGAAAATGGTCCAATGTTTAACATAATCAACCGCCTCCTACGAAAGTTACAATCTCAATTTGGTCTCCATCAAAAACAGATGTATCTGTATGATCATCTTTTTGTAAAATATCTTTATTACGCTCTACTACAACAATTCTGTTATCTAGCTCTAAATGTATAAGTAGCTCGGCTACTGTTTTTACACTCTCTGGCACTTCAATTTGATTACCATTAATTTTCAAATTCAAACTTCCATCCCCTTTCTAAACCGTTTTAGAAAGCAACGAATCTAGCAAATGATTCTCTTGCTTTCCTTCTATTAAATCAGCCATATATTGGCCAGAAACAGGACTTAATAAAATACCGTTTCGATAATGGCCCGTGCAAGCATATAAACCTTTTATTTCTTCATGCTCTCCCATATAAGGAGCTTCATGATTCGATTGTGGTCGTAATCCTGCCCACGTGCTTTCCCATTCTGCTTCTTTTAAAGCTGGCAATATTGTATAAGCACGCTCTAATATAGAAGTTATACTTTCTGGCTGCACAGTTTTATTGAACGTATGTGGCTTCATTGTTGCCCCAATTACGTAACGTCCACCGCGCTTTGGAGTAATGTAAAATCTTTCTTGAAAAATAGGTGCTTTTAAAAGTTGTTTTCTACTTTTTACCGCAACCACTTCTCCTTTAACTGGATATGTACCCCAATCACGGTGAAAATAACTGAGTAACTGCGTACTCCATGAACCTCCTGCAATAACGACTTTCTCACATGTGACAATACCTTCACTTGTAATAACTCCAGTCACTTTATTATTTTCAATACGGATATCAAATACTTCTGTTTGCTCATATATATCCGCACCGGAAATTGTCGCAGAATGTGCAAATGCTTTCGTAAGCTCTGGTGCAATAACATGACCGTCTTTCGGATAATATACTGCTCCTATAATAGATTCGGATAGATATGGCTCTTTTTCCCGCACATGGTCTCCCGTTAGAAAATAAGAATCTTCACCTGTTTTCTGCTGCCAATCCATAATGTGAAGAATTCTTTCCTTCTCATCTGCATTTTGAGCAATACGATAAATTCCTTTTTCTTCATATCCAATATCAATACCCGTCTTTTCACGTAAAACTGCTGCAAGTTGTGGAAATATAGCTCGGCTTTCTCTAGCAAGTTCAAATAGCGGATCATACGCATCCCATTCTGCTTGAACACCAAGTAAACCAGCAGCTGCTTTCGAAGCTTCCGATGCAATTCTTTGCTTTTCTACAATCGCTACTTTATGTCCTCTTTCTGCTAGAAAATGTGCAACTGAACTACCAATTACACCACCACCAATAATCGCTACATCATACTTCTCACACATGTTTTCCCGCCCACTTTCTTATTGATTCCTTATAAGACTTCGCTTTGCTATACGGGTTACTACTACTTAAAATTCCAGACATAACAGCAATTCCACTTACTTCACTTGCCAGAATATCCTTTGTATTCTCAGGAGTAATCCCTCCAATAGCTATAATTGGTATCGATAAGCTCCTTGCAATGTCCGAAATTTCTTCAAGCCCTCTCGCTGGCACACCTTTTTTACAATCTGTCGGAAATACATGGCCATAAACGAGTGAATCCGCTCCATTTTTAAATGCTACTATCGCTTCATCTAGCGAATGCACAGAATAACCGACATGCAAATAAGAAAACTTTTCTTTCACTGACTTTACATCTGTGCTTCGATATCCTAGTTGAACACGAGGAATATTTAATAAAATTGCAATATCAATTCGATCGTTTATGACAATTTTAGAAGCCGGAAAGCCCTCCATTAACAGAATTTCCACACCTTCATATAATTCCTTTGTACTCTTCTCACGCTCACGAATATGCAAATAATCAATCTCACTCTCAATTTGCATCGCTACATTCACTAACTCTTCGAATGGCATATGGCCATTTGAGATTACGTGGAGCTCATTTTTCATATTCATTCGCCTACTTTAAAATATTTTCGAATAGTTCATCGGCTGGGACGGTTTCTTTTGTCATTCCTTTGTCCTTCAGCCACTTATTTTGTTTCTCCCAAGACTCTTTTGAATCTGATAAGAATGGCTCATCTTTCGTTTCCATCTTCTCTAATAAAATTTTCATACTTTCCTTTTCAACTTCTGGCACAAGTGGGAAGTTTTCTTTTTCTTGATGATTTAATAAAATATTTAATGCTTCATCTGGATTTTTCTTCATGAAATCATAGCCTTTTTTCGTACCACGTAAGAAGGCTTGCAACGCTTCTTTATCTTTTTTCAACGTTTTATCACCTGTTACAAATACAAGCTCATGATAATTCGGTACACCATAATCTGCTGGATTAAAGTACGCTGGTTCATGACCTTCATGACGCATAACAGGTACTTCATGGTTAATGTATGCCCCTGTTACCGCATCCACTTTTTTCGTAATTAATGCTGGTACTAAATCAAAGCCAACATCGACTACTTTCACTGTATCTGGATTACCACCAGCTTCTTTTACCATCGTTTTTAAATACATCTCACTTAAAGGTGTTCCAGAATATCCCACTGTTTTCCCCTCTAAATCTTTTGGCGATTGAATGCCTGCTGACTTCAGTGATACAACATGATTTAATGGGGAACGTACGACAGCTCCAATTGATTTCACTGGAATTTGTTCGTTTGCTTTTGCCATAACAACATCTGGTTGATAATATAGGCCAACCGTTACTTTTCCTGCAGCTGCTAAAGTTAATGGGTCAGTCGGATTGGAAGGGAATTTAATATTCACCTTTACACCTTCTTCTTTAAAGTAGCCTTTTTCAATTGCTGCATAAATAAAGCTATGTACCGCATTTGGGTACCAATCAAGCATGACCGTTATTTCTTTTTCTTTTTTACTCTTATCTGATGCTGAATTACTAGAACATCCAGCAATCATTGCAACTAATAATGTAAACACAAAGATGCGTTTTAATAATTTCATGAATGCTTCCTCCAACTAATGAATTTCTTTTCTAATATCGAAATAAGTATGACGAAGAAAATAGCTAATAACGATAACAATACAATGGGTGCAAATACACCTGCTCCGTCTAACTGCGTCATCATTCTTTTACTGAAATATCCTAGCCCAGCTTGTGCACCGAGCCATTCACCAATTGCTGCCCCAATTACACTAAGCGGAACTGCGATTTTTAAAGCTGAGAAAAAATAAGGAAGAGCAGACGGCAATTTTAATTTAAGAAAAACATCTTTTTTCGTTGCCCCGTATGTAACTAAAAGCTCTTCCCATTCTTTTTTCGTACTGCGTAGTCCATCATACGTATTGACCGCAATCGGGAAAAACGTAATTAAAACCGTAACAACGACTTTACTCCAAATCGTATATCCAAACCATAAAACGAAGAGCGGAGCAAGCGCTGTAATAGGAATCGTTTGTGAAGCGACTAATAATGGATAAAATGCTCTCTCCATCCATGTACTCGCATTCATTAACATCGCTAGCCCTACCCCAAGTACGATAGAAATTGCCACACCTATTAAAACGACATATAATGTTGCCGGCAAATGAACCGTAAATAATATATCTTTTAGTTTCCATATCTTCATTACAATTGCAGACGGTGACGGTAAAATGTACATTTCATCTACAATTATTGCTCCTACTTCCCAAAGGGCAAGTAAGATACTAGAAAGTGTAAGAGCAGGTAATAGCTCCTTCAACCAGTTCATCATACGAGTACCTGCCTTTGTAACATACTAAGAAGCTCATCTTTCAGCGCCAATACTTCCGGTTTATATAAATCTTTTCGTGTTCTGTTATGATCAAGCGGCACTATCCGCTCAGTCAAAGTAGTTATCGGCTGCTGCTCCACTACTAAAATTCGATTAGAAAGAAACAATGCTTCTTCCACATCATGAGTAATAAATAAAATTGTTTTTTCCCACTCTTTCCATTGTTCAAACAGCCATTCTTGCAAAGATGCCTTCGTTAAAGCATCCAACGCGCTAAACGGCTCATCTAATAACAATATCTCCCCGCCTGTTAATAAAGTTCGAATAAAAGATACACGTTGTCTCATACCCCCAGATAAATCTTTCGGATATTTTGTCTCATACCCTTGTAAACCAAATTTATGCAATAGTTCCTTTGCCTTTTTGTGCTTCTTTCTTCGGCACGCCTTGGCATTCTAATGGCAAAGCAGCATTCTCAATAATCGTTCTCCACGGCAAGAGCATATCTTTTTGAGGCATATACCCTACAGGATGGCTCTTTGTTTCTATCAGCTCTATCTGACCAGTACTTACTTCTTCTAAACCTGTAATAAGGCGAAATAAAGTACTTTTCCCACATCCACTCGGTCCGATAATACTTACAAACTCTTTATCTTGTATAGAAGCATTTAATTCATTGATGATTGGTTTCTCATCATAATGAAAACAAACATTATGAAATTGTAGTATGTTCTTGCTCCTCAAATCCCCACATCTCCTTACGATAGGACATATCCCAGAATAAATATTCAAATCGACTGGAATATAGGAAAATCTCCTCTAATCGGTCAAGCTCTTTTTCAGACTTTCCAACTGCCATTTCATTTAATAAATCTATTAACCAAATACAGAGGTTGCCGTATTCTTCAGAACTATATCCTTGAATCCACTCACCAAAGAATTCATGATCCCTTGCTCCCGGAATATCATTTAAACGCTTTCCAATCTCCCAATAGCTCCACATACACGGAAGAAGTGCTGCTATTAATTCTGCAAGTGTGCCATTTTGAGATACAGACATCATGTAATTTGTATAAGCTAAATTTTTAGCAGATGGCTTTGCAGACTCTATCTCCTCTATAGAAATTCCAAGTCTTTTTGCATACTGTTTATGGATTGTCATTTCTCCATTTAATATTCCATCAATTTGTTCAGCAAATTTCCCCATAACTTGTGGATTCGTTGCCTTTACAACACCGATAGCATATAACTTTGCATAATCTAACAAGTATAAATAATCTTGAATAATGTAATACTGAAACTTATCTTTTTCTAACGTACCATCCCCCATACCTACTACAAATGGATGATTATGACTCATCTCCCAAACTGGTTGTACAGTTTCTAATAATCTATCGCAAAATTTCATTTCTCTATCCCCTTCCAGTATGTGTATATAAATAAAAAACCACTTCTCTATATAAGAAGTGGTTACAGCCAATAAAATTATAATTTATTCGTTGTTCCACTTCCCTTCGCTAGTATTACCTAGATCAGGTGTTATAAGGGTTAAGGATTATTCCTCTCTCAGCACAACAAGCACCCCTAGTGGTTTCAATATGAAATTTTCAAATAAAAAAGCCCCGTTTCTATACGCAAAGAAACGGGGACTCATTATTAGTGTCCGAATTGCTTCCCTACGCTAGCATAATCTAGATCAGGTAATAAAAAGGATCAAAGACTTAAGGTCTTACTCTCAGCTGGCAACACCAGCTCTCCTAGCAAACTATAAAATTATCACTGTCAGTATAACACCGTAATAAGACATCATCAACTTTTTTAATTTTCTTAATTATCAACATAATATCGAAGTTATACAATACATACATTCTATTTTAGAAAATAAAACACCAATTAATTGTATAAAAAGGAATCATTATCCTCAAAAAATTTATTTTTATATTGATTTCATATTACATTTATGTGAATACACCCACTATATTATATCTTTATACTATAATAAAATTACAACTATACAACTAGAGGAGGTCTCTATTCCATGAATATGAAAGCTACTGCTTTAACAGCAACTACTGTAGCGATTGCTTCTTTACTTCCTTCTATGGGTGAAACAAATGTACAAAAAGCAAACGCTGAACAATTATCTAATATTAAAACTGGGTATGTCAAAGTCGATCAAGTAGCATTACATACAGAAAATAACGTAAAAAGCACATCAATTGATACAATTCGCTTTAATACAAAAGTGAACATCCTTGAAACAACTAATGGTTGGTATAAAGTATCTGTTCATAATAAAGTAGGTTATGTACAAAAAGATGCTATTTTACTAAAAAACAAACTTCAATCTAATGATCAATACATCGTTAATGCTAATGCATTAAACGTTCGCTCTGAACCTAATTTAGAATCTTCCATTTTAGATGTATTACCAAATGGCAAGTTTATTACCGTTCAAGAAGATCAAGGCGAATGGTATAAAATCTCACATAATGGCCAAACAGGTTACGTACAAAAAGCATTCATCTCTAATGGTTCACAACCCTTAGTAAAAGGAATCACCGTTCAAAATAATACAAAATATACCGTTGCAACACCTAATCTAAATGTACGTAGCAACGCTAGTACAAGTAGCGCTCTACTCGGTTCATTACAAAACGGTACACAAGTACAAGTAGTAGAAACTGTAGGAACTTGGTATAAAATTCGTTTTGGCACAGGATACGGATATGTAGCAAAACACTATGTAGTACAAAATCAACCACAAGCTAAAACAGATCAGCCTTCATCAATTCCAGCTGCTTTCAAATTCCCCGCTCAAGGAAGAATTAGCTCAACCTTTGATATACGCTGGGAACAAATGCATTATGGTATAGATATTGCCGCTCCAGGAAACGTCTCTATCCAAGCTGCTGCTGCAGGTAAAGTTGTGAAATCTTATTATTCAGCTAGCTATGGCAATGTTGTTTTCATTGCGCATCAAATCAATGGGAAATTATATACAACTGTTTATGCTCATATGAAGGATCGCACTGTACAAGCTGGTGATCAAGTACAAACTGGACAATTAATAGGTCATATGGGAAACACAGGTCATTCATACGGGCAACATCTTCATTTTGAATTACATAATGGAGAATGGAATTTTGAAAAAACAAATGCAGTAAATCCACTGCCATATTTAGTTAGGTAAATTGTATGCCACGCAATATACCTCTTATAATTGAATACGTAGCCTTTTTAGGTTTAATCTGTTGTTTAATCATTTACAATACAAACATTGTATTTTTATCTATTATTATTGCTTTTGTTGCATTAGAAATTATGATGGAATCATTTCAAGTGCAACTAAAACAAAAAATTGCCCATATTTATAATGCTATTTTTCTTTTAAGTGCTCTCATAACAAATATAATTAGTAATGGCTTTTATTTATCTACTGTATTTCCAGTATTCTTTATGGCTGTTTTATTATTTGTAGCTAGATATATTAATGTCCCTTATAACCAAAAACAAAAACAAGAAGCTTAGAAAGAGGAGACACTGTGTACCAATCTTTCAAAGATACTCCAATAAAATACATATTGAATTTGTATAAGAAAACCAATACTTTTTTTGGTATACAAGGAAGTTATACTGCACAACTCCTCCTATATGGAATGCTTTTTCTTGTCTTAATCACTTTCTCCTTGTTTTACTAACAAAAAAGGATCTCACATAAACTGGAGATCCTTTTTAATTTATATGAATTTTTCATATCGAAAATATTGTTTATCCACAAGCATATTTTTCATAAATAAAGCTCAGATTATATTTTTTCTCTAAACTCATTCGTTGTTCGTCATCGCACCAATAGAAAAGAATATCATGAATCGTTGCGTAACGCTTATTTTTAAGAAATAGCCTAAAGAATGATGGTAAACAATCATGTAATTGTATAAATATATAATTGCGTAGTATTTCTTCTTTATATTCAATGCCCTTACAAATATACAGTAATTCTTCACAATAATATGCATGCTGTGGAACTTGTATCATTTCGAAAAATGGCACATAAGATAGTAGCTTTCCAATAAAATGACCGTATCGATCCATTACTCCTATCGTCATATGCTCCATCATTTCTTTCATCACATATAAATAATCATCTACATGCGTTGTCTTTAATGGGTCTAAGCGATCGGAAATTTGAGATAATACAGCTCTTTGACATGCTAAAACTGCCTGACTAGGTCCATAATATGATAGGAAATCTGTACACTTACGATATTTCCGTAATAAATCATGTGTATACAAATCATATACAAAAGTATTACAATACATCGCTAAACTCATCATATCACTATTTAATTGCTCTTTTGATAATGATTTCGCTCTCTTGCACATATAAAAGAATGTAAATTCCAATACTTCTTTATGAGATAATAAATGTTTACAATCGGTTATACACTTCTCATTAAATTTAACTCTATCCCAAATTTCAATATCCCTATCTGTCAATTCACCTATACGATATTTAATAATTAAATAATTTAAAGCAACTGATTGCGTCAAAAGATCCCATGTTTCATATTCCAATGAAGTATGAACAAACTCAGCTAATCCTTGCGCTATCATAAAATCATTTGCCTCTTCATACCAACCAATCTCTTGGCATAAGCGAAGAATACGCACTAAAGTTGGAATTTCATCTTTATGAAACTGCGGTAATTTCTTTGCTTTATTCATGCCATATACGATAAATGACGCTAAATTTTCTTCTTTATAAAATTCTTTCTCTTTCCATACTAATATAGTTCGTTCTTTCCCCTCACCTTTTGGGTGACAAGGTACAAGCAAAGAAAATAATTCAGCGAAATTATTTGGTTCTATATATGTATCTGTAACCAAATTCCAATTTGGATCGCCCTGTACAGCCTTCATATAATTCCCCTTCCCTTTTCATCTATGTAGGAAATATTAATTTATTATCGCGCCACTAAAAATTAATATTGTTATATTCAAAATCTCTCATAATACTTATATCTATCAGTATATCATCTTTTCTCTTATTAAAAATGAAGAATAACAAATTTTAAAAAACTGTCGAAATTATTAACCACATACTTATTATATAATGTCTCAGATACATCACGCTAACATATTAGTTTAATCCATATATGCTAGAATAATGTATCTGAACTTTATATATAATTTAGCTCTTTATGAGTGACCATCAGACTCTCGGTTAATGAAAGTTTCAATTTACTCTGTATGCTCTGAGATTTCGCTCAAGGCAAATCCAGCTTGATCATCTGCTGATTCCCTTATAGCTAAATCTCCTAGTGCTAACATGCCAATAAGTTGACCACTATCAACTACTGGTAATCGTCTAATTTGATGTTGTGCCATTAGCTCTGTAGCTTTTTCAATAGAATCATTTGGAGAAACTGAGATAATATTTGTTGTCATCACATTTGTAATTTTATTAGATCCAGGATGTTTTTCAGCAATCCCTCGAACGACTAAATCTCGATCAGTAACAAGCCCAACAACTTGCTCATTTTCAACAACTGGGATTAATCCAACTGATTCTTCCTTCATTTTAACAGCTGCCTCATATACATTGTCTAGCGGTGTACAATGTACAATATGGGTACTCATTAAGTCTCTAACTCGTGTCATTATTTATTTCCTCCTTTTTATACATACCATAGCTTTTCCAAAATCCCTTTATTTATTTCTGGAAAGTAACGTAATAAAAAGGATTAACAAAATAAAAAAGAGCCAGCATAATGCTGACTCTTTTTTGTATGACCCGTACGGGATTCGAACCCGTGTTACCGCCGTGAAAGGGCGGTGTCTTAACCACTTGACCAACGGGCCATGGCTCCGCAGGTAGGACTCGAACCTACGACCGATCGGTTAACAGCCGATAGCTCTACCACTGAGCTACTGCGGAATAATATATGGTGGGCCTAAATGGACTCGAACCATCGACCTCACGCTTATCAGGCGTGCGCTCTAACCAGCTGAGCTATAGGCCCATATACTTTACAGGGGCAGTAGGAATCGAACCCACACTGGAGGTTTTGGAGACCTCAGTTCTACCTTTAAACTATGCCCCTAAATGATGCCGGCTAGAGGACTTGAACCCCCAACCTACTGATTACAAGTCAGTTGCTCTACCAATTGAGCTAAGCCGGCATAAAAAAATGGTGGCTCGGGACGGAATCGAACCGCCGACACGAGGATTTTCAGTCCTCTGCTCTACCGACTGAGCTACCGAGCCAACATAAATGGCGGTCCCGACCGGGGTCGAACCGGCGATCTCCTGCGTGACAGGCAGGCATGTTAACCACTACACCACGGGACCATTTGGTTGCGGGGACAGGATTTGAACCTGCGACCTTCGGGTTATGAGCCCGACGAGCTACCGTGCTGCTCCACCCCGCGATAATACTATTTATATAAAATTTATATGGTGGAGGATGACGGGATCGAACCGCCGACCCCCTGCTTGTAAGGCAGGTGCTCTCCCAGCTGAGCTAATCCTCCAAAGTGGTGACCCGTACGGGATTCGAACCCGTGTTACCGCCGTGAAAGGGCGGTGTCTTAACCACTTGACCAACGGGCCAAATATTATAAATCCTATGGCGGAGAGCAAGGGATTCGAACCCTTGATACGCTTGTGACGTATACACGATTTCCAATCGTGCTCCTTCGGCCAACTCGGACAGCTCTCCAATGGCTCCGCAGGTAGGAATCGAACCTACGACCGATCGGTTAACAGCCGATAGCTCTACCGCTGAGCTACTGCGGAATAATATTTGCCTGGCAACGTCCTACTCTCACAGGGACAAGGTCCCAACTACCATCGGCGCTAGAGAGCTTAACTTCCGTGTTCGGTATGGGAACGGGTGTGACCTCTCTGCCATCATCACCAAACTATTGAAGGCATATTCCTTCAAAACTAGATAACATTGCTACATATTATATGGTTAAGTCCTCGATCTATTAGTATTCGTCAGCTCCACATGTCACCATGCTTCCACCTCGAACCTATCAACCTGATCATCTTTCAGGGATCTTACTAGCTTACGCTATGGGAAATCTCATCTTGAGGGGGGCTTCATGCTTAGATGCTTTCAGCACTTATCCCTTCCGCACATAGCTACCCAGCTATGCCCTTGGCAGAACAACTGGTACACCAGCGGTGCGTCCATCCCGGTCCTCTCGTACTAAGGACAGCTCCTCTCAAATTTCCTACGCCCACGACGGATAGGGACCGAACTGTCTCACGACGTTCTGAACCCAGCTCGCGTACCGCTTTAATGGGCGAACAGCCCAACCCTTGGGACCGACTACAGCCCCAGGATGCGATGAGCCGACATCGAGGTGCCAAACCTCCCCGTCGATGTGGACTCTTGGGGGAGATAAGCCTGTTATCCCCGGGGTAGCTTTTATCCGTTGAGCGATGGCCCTTCCATGCGGAACCACCGGATCACTAAGCCCGACTTTCGTCCCTGCTCGACTTGTAGGTCTCGCAGTCAAGCTCCCTTATGCCTTTGCACTCTACGAATGATTTCCAACCATTCTGAGGGAACCTTTGGGCGCCTCCGTTACACTTTAGGAGGCGACCGCCCCAGTCAAACTGCCCACCTGACACTGTCTCCCGGGTCGATAAGACCCGTAGGTTAGAATTTCAATACAGTCAGGGCGGTATCCCACCAGCGCCTCCACCGAAGCTAGCGCTCCGGTTTCAATGGCTCCCGCCTATCCTGTACAAACTGTACCAAAATTCAATATCAGGCTACAGTAAAGCTCCACGGGGTCTTTCCGTCCTGTCGCGGGTAACCTGCATCTTCACAGGTACTATAATTTCACCGAGTCTCTGGTTGAGACAGTGCCCAAATCGTTACACCTTTCGTGCGGGTCGGAACTTACCCGACAAGGAATTTCGCTACCTTAGGACCGTTATAGTTACGGCCGCCGTTTACTGGGGCTTCAGTTCAGAGCTTCGCTTACGCTAACCCCTCTCCTTAACCTTCCAGCACCGGGCAGGTGTCACCCCCTATACTTCGCCTTACGGCTTCGCAGAGAGCTGT
>NZ_VWVQ01000103.1:882500-887500 GCF_015712745.1 Bacillus sp. SRB3LM | reverse complement strand
GGTCTGAGGAATCTAGAAAACAACTTTTATCTAGTATCTCACACGATATCCGAACACCACTCACCTCCATTATTGGATATATCGATGCTTTAAAAGATGGGGTTGCTGCTTCTGAAATAGAAAAGCAAGAATATCTTAAAATACTTTATATGAAATCAAATAACTTAAAGCACCTAGTTGATGAAATATTCAATATGGCAAAGCTAGACGCTAATGAATTTCCACTAAAAGAAGAAAAACTCGACTTTTCTGAAGTTACTAGAGAAGCTTTGATCGAGTTTTTACCCGAACTCTCAAAACATAATATTAAACTACAAGTTCTTATACCAGAGTCTACTTGTCCTATCATTGCAGATCACCTAAGCCTTATGCGGATTATAGGTAACTTAATGAAAAATGCCATTTATTACGGAAAGAATGGGAAAACAATAGGAGTCGAACTACTAGAAACGGATGCAGCATATGAACTTCTTATTTGGGATAAAGGTCCTGGTATTCCAAAACATGATTTACAAAACGTATTCGAGCGAATGTACCGAAGCGAACAATCAAGAAACTCGTCTTTTGGTGGTAGCGGGCTCGGACTTTCTATTTCTAAAGCGCTCGTTGAGAGGAATGGTGGGCATATATGGGTTAAAAGTATTCCATGGGAACGAACCACTTTTGGCTTTTCCATTCCAAAACACAATACTTTTAAGAAATAGTTAAGAAATGATTAATATGCAGTTAAGCCTTCCTTTTTATCATGTAAATAAGAACTTATAGAAAGTAGGTGACTCCTATAAACACAATTATAAAAACGACTAATCTTACTAAAGTATATGGCAAGCAAAAATCCGTAGATAATCTAAATATTAACGTTCAACAAGGAGAAATTTATGGATTCATAGGACGTAACGGTGCTGGTAAAACGACAACCATTCGTATGCTGCTTAGTCTTATAAAGCCTACAAGTGGAACTATCGAAATATTCGGAGAGGACTTATTTCAAAATCAAAAAGATATTTTAAGTAGAATTGGTTCTATCGTTGAAGTTCCAGGGTTTTATGAAAACTTAACTGCAAAAGAAAACTTATTAATTAATGCAAAGATAATCGGGGTTTACAAAAAGAATGCTATTGAAGAAGCATTAGAAATAGTGGGCTTGCAGCATGAAACAAAAAAGTTAGTAGGAAAGTATTCTCTAGGCATGAAGCAGCGCCTAGGAATTGCACGCGCTCTTCTCCATTATCCCGAACTACTCATATTAGATGAACCGACTAACGGACTAGACCCCATCGGTATTAAAGAAATGCGAAAACTTATTCATTCTTTAGCTCAAGAAAGGAATATAACGATACTCATTTCTAGTCACATTTTAGCAGAGGTAGAACAGTTAGTTGATCGTATCGGAATTATTCACGAAGGAAGGTTACTAGAAGAAGTTTCTCTTGATAAGCTGCGCAAAGCAAACCGTAAGTACATAGAATTTCAGGTGAATAATGACAATAAAGCTGCGATGCTATTAGAAAATCAATTTCAAATTTTCGATTATGAGGTACATGATGAAGGGAATATTCGCATTTACTCTCATTTTGGGCAACAAGGATACATCAACAGAACATTCGTTCTTAATGATATCGAAGTATTAAAAATGATGATCAGTGAAGACAGATTAGAAGATTATTTCACCAAACTAGTTGGAGGTGGGACAATTGGTTAATCTACTCTATACAGAACTATTAAAACTAAAACGCTCTAATATGTTTTTAATTAGCATTATTGGAGCTGGTGTCGCACCTTTCTTAGTCGTAGTAGCCTCTTATATACATATAAAAACAAAACAGCCAACTCCGACTATTTGGTTCCACCAGTTATTCACTGACGTTAACTTATATACTACTTTAGTTATAGGATTCCCTTTATACGGAGTAGTTGTTGCTTATATGTTTACCCGCGAATATGCAGAAGATACACTAAAAAATTTACTAACTATCCCCGTGTCGCGCATTAGTTTTATTATAAGTAAGTTCATCATCCTCTTCCTTTGGATTATGATGCTAACTTTAGTCGCTTGGTCGCTTACTGTAGTATTAGGGCTATTGGGGAACTTCCCTGGTTTTAACATTACTTTACTTTTAGGTTCTTTCCTAAAATTTTTAATATGTGGTGGACTTCTCTTTCTATTGTCTTCACCTATTGTGCTATTAACTCTTGTAATGAAGAGCTATGTACCGCCTATTATATTAACAGTCATTATTACAATGATGAATCTTATGCTCGTAAACTCCAAACATAAAGATTTATTTCCGTGGACCGCTACTCTAGATATTGCAAATAATGAATTACAACCGACATATCCACCAGAGTATTCTTATATCATCATTGCAGCAACAGCAATTTTCGGATTTATTGCAACACTATTCTATTTTAAGAAAGTAGACATTCATTAATTTATAGGAGTGAAACTATGAGCGATATCATTATTGCCTTCATACTCGGTATTGTAGAAGGATTAGCTGAATTTTTACCTATATCCTCTACTGGCCACCTTATATTAGTCGGGCATTTATTAGGCTTTGAAGGAGAAAGAGCAAAAACGTTTGAAATTGTTATTCAGCTAGGCGCAATTTTAGCTATTGCAATTTTATATCATAAACGCCTCGTTTCTTTATGTAATATTAAGCCTCTTCTACGCAAAGAGAAAAAATTCAACGCGTTCCATGTATTTCTTGGCGTATTTCCGGCAGTAGTTGCTGGTTTGCTACTACATGATGTTATTAAAACTTACTTATTTCAGCCATACACTGTTGTGATTGGACTTGTAGCAGGAGCAATTCTTATGATCTTTGCAGAAGTAAAAAAGCAAGAAGCAACCTCCTATTCACTGGACGATTTAACGTACCGTCAAGCATTAACAATTGGATTATTTCAATGTTTAGCAGTATACCCTGGCTTCTCTAGAGCCGGCTCTACTATCTCTGGAGGTCTATTGGCAAAAGTAAATTATAAGACTGCATCTGAATTCTCTTTTCTAATAGCTCTTCCTGTAATGATTGGGGCTACAGGCTTAGACTTACTAAAAAGCTGGACGTATTTAAGTGTCGATGACATCCCTATGTTTGCGGTAGGATTCATTACCTCTTTTATAGTAGCGATGCTAGCGGTAGTAACTTTTCTAAAGCTTTTAGAGAAGATAGGTTTAAAACCTTTTGCATACTATCGTATTTTGCTGGCTATCTTATTTACGCTTTTCGTATTACTATAGATTCATATAAGTCACATATCATTAAACTGATATTCAATTTTAGAATATCGGTTTTTTATCTATTTCAACTCTAGTCTACTCACTTCAATATGGCATAGTGATAATAAACTACCATTAATAGTCTGAAGGTTCTTTAAGTAACTATATCCTTTATCATAAAATGCAATTGGAAAATTAAAGATCCCATATATGTACAGAACATATTTACAAACCATATTCATTCCACATAGTATCTTTAAAATTTGCAACACACTGATACAAATTTTAAATGAGCACAAAGACAGAATAAGTAAATAAATAAATCTCCTAGGAATTATAAAGCGACTAAATATTAATTAGAGTGAGGTGACGATAAAATGAATCAATTAGCACAGACATATTGGAATATTTATTGGGGAAACAACAAAAAACCAGAATCTGTTATAGCTTGGCAATTTGGAGATTCCCCTAATTATCTTGCACAACTAGTAATTGACGGTATTAAAACTGCTACATGCTCCGGTCACATTTTTTATGAATTAGAAAATGAACCGCTACCGACCACTAATGATTATAGTATTATACTTAATAGTAATGATGAACCTGTAGCTATTATTAAGATAATAGAAGTAACTGTAACACCAATGAATGAAGTAAGCGAAGAATTCGCTATCGCTGAAGGCGAAGGAGATCGTACTTACAATTACTGGAGAGACACCCATGTTCGTTTTTTTACAAAGGAACTAAATGAGCTTGGTCTTAATTTCTCTGAAGATATGTTACTCGTCTGTGAGCGTTTTGAACTTGTTGATGTGAACAATAAAGTGAAATTATAAAAAACTGAGATTTACCACCCATTCTTATTTTTATAAAACACAAAAAAGACAAGTCATTCTGACTTGTCTTAAAGTTGCTTGGCGACGTCCTACTCTCACAGGGACAAGGTCCCAACTACCATCGGCGCTAGAGAGCTTAACTTCCGTGTTCGGTATGGGAACGGGTGTGACCTCTCTGCCATCATCACCAAACTATGAAGGCATATTCCTTCAAAACTAGATAACATTTGCTACATATTATATGGTTAAGTCCTCGATCTATTAGTATTCGTCAGCTCCACATGTCACCATGCTTCCACCTCGAACCTATCAACCTGATCATCTTTCAGGGATCTTACTAGCTTACGCTATGGGAAATCTCATCTTGAGGGGGGCTTCATGCTTAGATGCTTTCAGCACTTATCCCTTCCGCACATAGCTACCCAGCTATGCCCTTGGCAGAACAACTGGTACACCAGCGGTGCGTCCATCCCGGTCCTCTCGTACTAAGGACAGCTCCTCTCAAATTTCCTACGCCCACGACGGATAGGGACCGAACTGTCTCACGACGTTCTGAACCCAGCTCGCGTACCGCTTTAATGGGCGAACAGCCCAACCCTTGGGACCGACTACAGCCCCAGGATGCGATGAGCCGACATCGAGGTGCCAAACCTCCCCGTCGATGTGGACTCTTGGGGGAGATAAGCCTGTTATCCCCGGGGTAGCTTTTATCCGTTGAGCGATGGCCCTTCCATGCGGAACCACCGGATCACTAAGCCCGACTTTCGTCCCTGCTCGACTTGTAGGTCTCGCAGTCAAGCTCCCTTATGCCTTTGCACTCTACGAATGATTTCCAACCATTCTGAGGGAACCTTTGGGCGCCTCCGTTACACTTTAGGAGGCGACCGCCCCAGTCAAACTGCCCACCTGACACTGTCTCCCGGGTCGATAAGACCCGT